>NZ_JCALCO010000009.1:0-196560 GCF_059812385.1 Mycobacterium sp. NGS58
GCCATCGACGCCGAACGCTGGCTCGCCGACCACGAAGAAACCGACGTGGACGCCTCGGTCACACCCGCGATCGGCCGGGAACCGTTGCGTAGCTAGCGTTTACGTCTCGGCCGCCGCGTCGCTAAGTCACAGGCGCCACTTGCGCTTCTGCGCGCGGCGGTATGTCTTTTGCCCGCCTCTGAGCGACAATCCGCCGGAGGCGGGGGCTGAAATAACGCTTTACGCGTCGCCCGACGTGAACACGACGTCGGGGTTGAGGATGCCGGCCGGGTCGAAGCTCGCCTTGATGCGGCGCATCAGGTCGACCTTGACCGGATCCTCGAGCTCCACGAAGTACGGGGCCTTGGCACGGCCCAGGCCGTGCTCGCCGGAGATCGCCCCACCCAATTCCATTGCCAGCGCGAAGATGTCGGTCAGCAGCTTCTTTCGGATCGCCGGGTCCGGGCAGAAGATGGCCAAGTGCACGTTGCCGTCGCCGGCGTGCCCGCAGCCCGCAGCGGCGGCTCCGGCCGCCGCGGCCAGACCGCGCGCACCGGAGAGGAACTTCGGCATCGCGCCACGCGGCACCACGGTGTCGATCAGGTCGTCGGCGTTGAGCGCCTTGAGCGTCCAGAACGCCTTCTCGCGCGCCTCGATGAGCTTGCGCGCCGAGCCACCCTCGAGCACATAGGCATCCACGGCACCCAACCCGGCCAGTAGTTCACCGGTCTTCTCGACGTCCTCGTCCAGCCGATCCGCGGTCCGATTCTCAAGCGCCACAACCAGATACGCCTGACAGCTATCGCGGACGTTATCGGGCACGCCGAGCTCGAGGTTCTGGGTATGGACCAGCGCCGCCATCGTCACGCTGTCGACGTACTCGAGGATGTAGGGCGACAGGCCGCTGATCAGGACCTTGGGCACCGCCGCCATGACCTGATCGAAGTCGGCGAACGGGGCCAGCACGGTGGCGCTGTGGTCGAGGCGCGGATGCAGCTTGACCGTCACCTCGGTGGCCAAAGCCAGGGTGCCTTCGGAGCCGACGATGAGCTGGGTCAGGTCGTAACCGGTGGAGACCTTGGCGATCTTGCCGCCGGTGCGGATGAGCTCGCCGGTGGGCAGCGCGGCCTGCAGGCCGAGCACGTTGTGGCGGGCGATGCCGTACTTGACCGCGCGCATGCCGCCGGCGTTGGTGCCCACGTTGCCGCCGACGCTGGACGACAGCTCGCCCGGGTGCACCATGTATCGCAGGCCGGTGCCGGCGGTCGCGTCGTCCAATTCGCTGAGCGTCACGCCCGGTTGGACGACGGCGACCTGGTTGGTGACGTCGACCTCCAGCACGGCATTCATCCGCTCGAAGGAGATCAGCAGCCCGTCGGCGCGGGGAATCGCCGCGCCCGACAAGCCGGTGCCCGAACCCCGGGCCGTCACCGGCACGTGGTTTTCCGTGGCGAGCTCGAGCAGGTGTGCGACTTCGTCGGCGGTCTCGGGTTTGGCCAGGTATGCCGGCTTTTGCGGCGGCTTGGTCAGCACCTCGTCGTGCGCGTAGTCCTCGGAAATGGCGTCGCCCGTCAGCAAGTTGTGCTCGCCGACGATCGTCGCGAACTGCGCCGTCATGTCGGTCATCGAAGGCCTCACCCTCTTCTTGCCGGACAGCTCACTGTATCGGTGCTGCGCACGGCGCTGGGGAAGAAAATTGGGCGTCCCTGCCGCTAGGGTGGGTGTGGCGCAATTCGCGCAGGCCGGTGCCGTGGGTAGTCGGCCGCCGGACAATAGCGACCATCAGCGGTGTCTCGGAGTAGCGACACGCGTGAGGCTGCGCACGTTATCTCGACGCCTGATTCGGGAACTCGCGTGCTGGACTGCGTTTAGAAAGGATTGCTCAATTGACCTCCTCGTCCCGCGGTTCGCGGCTCGGTACCCGGTTCGGGCCGTACGAGCTGCGATCACTGATCGGCGCCGGGGCAATGGGCGAAACCTACCGGGCGTACGACACGGTTAAGGACCGGATGGTCGCGCTCAAGCTGTTACGTGGCGAGACGGCCGCGGACCCTGGCTTCCAGCAACGTCTTTGGCGCGAGTGCCGGAAGGTGACGCGGCTCCAGGAGCCCCACGTGCTCCCGCTGCACGACTTCGGCGAGATCGACGGGGTCCCCTTCATCGACATGCACCTTGTCGACGACGGCGGCAGCCTCAAGGACCTGCTGCGCGAACAGGGTGGCCTGGAGCCGTCGCGCGCGGCGTCGATCACCGCGCAGGTGGCGCGCGCGCTGGACGCCGCGCACGCCGCGGGGTTGGTGCACCTCGACCTCAAGCCGGAGAACATTCTGCTGACCCACGACCACTTCACCTACCTGGCCGACTTCGGCATCGCCGCGGCCGCCGGCGACGAAAGCCTTTCGCGGACCTACATGGCGCCCGAGCGATTCACCACCGGACGCATCGGTCCGCAGACCGACATCTACTCGCTGGCGTGCGTGCTCTACGAGTGCCTCACCGGACAGCCGCCTTTCGAGGGCGACGACGCGGGGGAGTTGAAGCGCGAGCACCTGCTGGCGCCGGCGCCCCGGCCCAGCATCATGCGCCGTGGCGTCGGCCGGGAGTACGACGAGATCATCAGCCGGGGTATGGCCAAACAGGGTGCCGCGCGATTCGGTTCCGCGGGTGAGCTTGCGCGAGCCGCCAGTGAGGCGGTGTTCGCGGCTTACGAGCCGGTTGCCGCCGCGGCCGGCCGGAGCTCGCCACCCCTTCGCACGCGCCCATTGCCGACGGTCTCCCTTGCGGAGCTCGATGAGCCCAGCGCGCCCGCGCTGCCTGCTGCGCCTGTTCGCACGTGGCATTGGCCGGCGGTTGGCCGCACACCGATCGTCGTGACCGCCGTGGCAGTAGTCGTGCTGATCGCCGGGCTGGTGTTGTCGGTGAATCTGGTTGGCGGCACTCATGACAACGCGTCGCCGCCGCCACAGACGTCGAAGGGAGCGGTGCCCCCGGCCCCGACGACCTCACCGGCGCCGCTGACGCCGACGTTGTCGCGTCCGGTGAAGGGTGCCGACGGGTTAGGGTTCGTCGGCGAGACGGCGCGCTGTGACCCGGGCAATCCGCCGGCCGCCGTGGTGCGCACTGCCAAGTCTTTGGCGGTGGTGTGTAAAAACCTCAGCGGCACTTATTATTACCGCGGCGAGCGGATTCGCGACGGGGCCCACATCGAGCTCTCCAACGCCGAGCCGGTCGAGGACGGATTCGATGTCACCAATCCGGTCGACGGCGTCGTCTACGAGGTACGGCCGAACCGGCTGCGGATCATCAGCTACGGTCACGTCGATTCGTCCGAACCGGTGTTGCAATACGCTACGGCGACGTAAGTTGGGCGCGCGCAGTGCGTTTCGGCTCACCGACGTGCCACGGAATAGTGCGAGCCTTGGCCTCATACGTCACTTGGGTAACGGCTTTCCGACCATAATGTGATTCCCAAACGTGCTAGCGGATGTGCGAGCGCTTTTGGAATGGGGTTCATAAGTCCGACGCTCTGCGTCCCGTGCGGACTGTTCGGCCTGGTTAAGCTTGAAAAATAGAGCATAGAAGCTTGACAGTTGCTAAACGGTCAATGCATGCTATTTATGCGTGTAATCCCAAGCACAAGGAGTGAAGTGGCAACTCCGAGGAGGACAAGCCCCCGACCTGACAGCTCTATGCCTGATATAACACGCATAGGGCGGGCCTTCGCGGAACGACGAGTCGAGCTGCGTCTCACGCAACAAACTCTGGCCGACCTAGCCGGCGTCTCGCGCTCCAGCGTCCAATCACTCGAACGGGGAAGCGGCGGGGTCAAGTTCGGGTCCGTCGTCCAGATCGCCGAGGTTCTCGGTATGCACATCGGCGTGAGCGCAACGGCCGAATGACCAGATCTCGCCGCCTCGATCTACGCGACGTCACCGAGGCTGACGTGTATATCGGTGAAGACCTCGCTGCTCACCTGACTCGCGAACCCTCGGACACGATCAGCTTCAGTTACACCGCCGACCAACGTCCGGCCGAATCGAACATTCGGGAACGGTCGGTATCGTGGTCCCTACTTCGGTCCGGCGAATATCCCGTTGTCACTACGGGAGGCGCCGTTCCGCCGTTCTTCGCGGGGCTACTTCCCGAGGGAGTACGGCTGGGCGTGGTGACCTCGTCGACGAAAACCTCGGCCGACGATCACCTCACATTGTTGCTGGCGATCGGCGCAGACACCATCGGCAACGTCCGGGTCGTGCCCGCGGATGCGGCACCGGCTCGGCCGCTGCCAATGTTTGAGCCCGAGCGCGACAACGACTTTCGTGCCGTGTTTGCGCGATTGACCGGTTCGGTCGACGCAGACCCTGTGGGTCTGGCCGGAGTACAACCTAAGGTCAGCGCCGCGATGCTGTCTGCACCGGCCCAAACCCGTTCCGGGCCGGCGATACTCAAGCTCAATCCCGTCCAGTATCCGCTGATCGTCGAGAACGAGCACTTTTTCATGACGATGGCTGCCGCGTGCGGGCTTCGTGTCGCCCCGACATCGCTGCTGCATGATGTCAAGGGGAGCAGTGCCTTGCTGGTAACCCGATTCGACCGGGCAGGGGCGACGCGGATAGCGCAGGAGGACGCATGCCAGGTCGCGGGAATCTATCCCGCGTCGAAGTACCGCATGAAAAACGAGACCGCAATTACAGCCCTTGCCGATGCTTGCGGACGCGGTGGCGGGTCTAAGCCTGCGGCTGTCCTCGAATTATTGAAAGTCGTTGTCTTTTCCTGGCTTATCGGCAACGGGGACCTGCACGGCAAGAACTTGTCGATCTACAACCCAGATGGTATCTGGCAACCGACGCCCGCGTACGATCTGCTCTGCACCCAGCCTTATATGCGCTGGCGCGACCCCATGGCGCTCAACCTTTTTGGCCGAGCCAACCGGCTCACTCGCAGCGACTTCGTGGATGCTGGTGAGCGCCTTGGTCTACGGCCACGCGCCTCCACGCGAATGATCGACGCGATTGTCGATGCGGCACATGATTGGCCGGACAAGTGCGGTGAAATCGGTTTCGATGAGCGGCAAACGAGACTTCTCGCGCAGATGCTGCGCAGGAGAATCGATAGTCTGCGATAGCCAGCGGCCTAGTCAGGTCTGCGGCCCCCAGCCCGGCTGCAGTGGCGGCAGATCGCTCAGTTCAGGATCGGGTGGCTCCGTTCCGTCGTCCTCATCGTCGATCCACCGGCGACCGTACTGGTCCGGAATATCGCCCCACCCGAGATAGGCGAGCGGGGACCTCGGCACAATCCCCAATTCGTCTTCCGGTTCGATCAGTTCCGGTCCCACTGTGCACAGATGTGTCCAACCGTCGCCGAAATCGAACTCGTACACGAATTGCTCACCCAACGACAGGGTGGACAGTTTTGTCGCGGCGGCATCGAGGAAGCCCTGGTCTAAGTCGTCGAACTCGGGCTGGCCGATCGCCCTGCCGTCGCTCAGCTCGAATTTGCAGAGATGCGCGCGGTCCCAGCGGGCGAAGGCGGTGTCGATCGCCTCAGCGAGTTGACTGAACCGATGGTTGCGATTTGCGGCGGAGATTCGGCCAGGCCGCGGCCAATAGTCCTCCCCGCGGCCGCTGACCAGATCGACCCTGATCGACAACCATGTTCGCGCCATGGCTAGCCATGATGCAGCCGGACTCCCTTGGTGCGCAAGGGTCACCACAGTCGCATTGTTTCTCGGCTCTGGGTGGCCGGAAGCATTAGTAACCAATGCCTTTGCTTGGCGCCCGGAACCGATAGGGCGTGGCTGACGAGCCCGATTCCTGCGCCGAGGATGGGCCAGATCGGCCAGAAATAGGTGGCGTTGGTCGTCATGGCAACCGCTGCCCAGACGGTGAGCACGATGACGCACATGGCGAGGTACGCGTAAAAGTGGGCGCGGAGTCCGCGGCGGGCCGCGGCGACGCGAGCGGCACGCCGACGGGGATCGTGACGCCGGATGCGATCGAGTGGCAGGCCCGCGGTGAGTTCGTGTAGTTCCTGGGCCGTGTGCGTCTGGAAGACCGTTTGCAGCCGTTGGTCGTACTCGTCCACCTGCAGGTAACCCTGGGCGAGCGCCTGACCGAGCAGGTCGGCCGTGTTCTCCCGGTCGCGGGTGCCGGCGAGGGTGGTTGTGGTTTCAGGGAGGTTCGACATTTCGTCTCCTGGGGCGCCGATGTGAATAGCATTAACATAAAGCATAATGTTAATCTCGTCAACATGTCAGCGAAGCGGTCGACCGTCGGGCGGCGTCGGAGCTATCACCACGGCGATCTGAAGCGCGCGCTGACCAGCGCGGCCTTATCGCTGGTGGCCGAGAAGGGGCCCAAAGGATTCACCCTCACCGAGGCGGCGCGGCGCGCCGGGGTCAGCGCCGCGGCGCCCTACCGGCACTTCGCCGACAAGGCCGAGCTGCTGGCCTCCGTCGCCGAACAGGGATTCCGCGACCTGCACGCCGCGCTGGCCGCGGCGGCCGACCGCGTAACGGATCCCAAGGAGCGGGTCATCGAGCTCGGTCGCGCGTATGTGCGGTGGGCAATCGCCCATCCGGACCACTATCAGGTGATGTTCGGCGCGGAGTCGCTGAAGGCAGAGCAGCCGAGCATGGCGACGGCCGGCGAGCAGGCGTTCGGCGACCTGCTCGACGCGATCACCAAGTGCCAGGAAGCGGGGATCGCCGGCGGTCGGGACCCGCGGGAGGTGGCCGCGCCGCTCTGGTCGCTGGTGCACGGCATCGCGTCCCTTGCCATCGGTGGCCAACTGAGCGCCGTCGGGATTGTTCAAGCCCCCGACGAAGTGATCGCGAGAGTTGTGGCGCAAGTGCTTTGAGCGATCACCACGGGCGGGACGTTTCCCGGCTGGCTCCGGGGGTGAACGTGACCGGGAGCTTGCCCAGACCGGTCATGCTCGGGTTGCCCAGGTATTGGTGGACGTTGTCGACGTCGACCTGATAGTCGGGGATGCGGTCGAGCACCGCCTTGACCATCACCGCCGACATGAGCCGCGTCAGGTGCGATCCGATGCAGCGGTGCGGTCCCAGCCCGAAGGCGACGTGGCGGTTGGGTGCGCGATCGAGGATGATCTCGTCGGGTCGGGCGAATTCGTTTTCGTCGTGGTTGGCCGATAGCCAGCTGATGACGACGCGATCGTTTTTTCTCAGGCATTGGCCGCCGACGACGACGTCGTGAGTGACTGTGCGGCTAAGGGTTTGGTTGACCGAGAAGTAGCGCAGGAATTCGTCGGTGGCGGTGCGGTAGAGCTCGGGGTGGTCGATGAGTTGCTGTCGGAGGTCCGGGTGGGTGCCCAGGTGCAGCAGGGTGAGCGCGGTTTGGGAGGTGGTGGTGTCGACGCCGCCGCCGATGAGGTTCCACAGGATGTTGAGCAGCTGTTCGTCGGTGAGGCGGCGGCCGTCGACTTCGAACTGCAGGAGGAAGCTGGTCAGGTCGTCTTTCGGGTTGCGCCGCCTGGTTGTTGCGAACTCGATGACTTCTTCCATCATGGCGGGCACTTTGGCGATCGCGGTGGCGTATTCGTCGCTGTCTTGCGCGACGGCCATGACGGAGTGAAAGAGGTTGGCGTACAGGTGCCAGTTGTCGTAGGGCAGACCCATCAGCTTCATGGTCAGGATGGCCGGGACCGGGCTGGCGTAGTCGAGCACCAGGTCCATCTGTCCGTCGGCGATGCGCTGGTCGAGGAACCAGTAGGCGGACTGCTCCATGAAGGGCTTGAGTTTTTCGACGGCGCCGGGGGAGAAGAACGGGGCCAGCGCGTGCCGCAGGGCTTGGTGGTAGGGGCCGTCGACCTCGCCGATGCCCAGGGCCGGTTGGCCATCGGGGCGCGGGACGCCCATCTCGCCCTGGTAATTCACGCCGTCTGGTGCGTCGGGTTCGTATTTGTGGGCGAACGTGTCGCCGTCTCGGGCGGTGTGGCTCACGGCGTCGTAGCTGCTGAGGAACCAGAACCCGCCGTAGTTCTCGTTCCACGCCACCGGACATCGTTGCCGCAGTTCGGCATTGATGGCCAGCTCGTTGATGTTGAACGCGTCGGAATGATGGTCGAAGTCAACGATCGCGTCTGCGCTGACGTTCGGACGTGTGGCCATCGAAAGCCCTCCAAGGAAGGGGGTTCGCCTAGCTGGCGGTGGCGGATGCTTATTGGTTTATCTTTGCATTATTACGCGTTTAGGAGGCGTGGAGCGGTAGAGATTCGTGTTCGTCAGTGGTCTGACTTGCTGCGGAGGTTTTGTTGAGTAGTCATCGGACGGTTTTCAATCACGTTGGGTTATGCGTGACGGACCGCGAGCGGTCGCGCCGGTTTTACGAGGGCCTGCTGGGGTTTGAGTTCTGGTGGGAACTCGACCCGCCCGACGGTGCGACATCGCAGCTGGTGGGGTTGCCCGAGCCGCTCGGCGTGCACGCGACCTATCTGGTGCGTGACGGGTTCGTGCTCGAGTTGATGGACTACTCGAAGCGTCGGGTGCACGCCGGCTCGGAGCGGGTGATGGATCAGCTCGGGCTGACGCACATCTCGTTCTCGGTGTCGGATCTTCCCGGAGTATTGGCTCGGGTGACGGAGTTCGGGGGAGCCGTGGTCGATTCGTCGGTGTCGGCGGGCGCGGCGATGATCCGGGATCCGGATGGGCAGTTGTTGGAGTTGCTTTCGGATGGGTGGTTGGCTGCGTTGCCGCCGCGGCCTTAGGGCGGTTTCGCTGGGCCCCGCGCTGTGTTTCGCCCCAGCATTTCGCGGTTTCGCGGCGCGTTGTCGACGAACTCATAATCCGTCGGTCGCGGGGTTTGACCATCGCCTGCCCCATCATCATTCCAGGTAGACCCACGGAGCGCCCTGAGACGGCAATTTGCATGACGGTCCGACTTAGCCGGAGTGCGGGTCCCCTAGCGCCTGCCACGCGACGATGTTTTGGCCATCAAG
Source organism: Mycobacterium sp. NGS58 (assembly GCF_059812385.1). Taxonomy (NCBI): domain Bacteria; kingdom Bacillati; phylum Actinomycetota; class Actinomycetes; order Mycobacteriales; family Mycobacteriaceae; genus Mycobacterium; species Mycobacterium sp. NGS58. The sequence continues at coordinate 8,938 of NZ_JCALCO010000009.1, forward strand.
CGCGCGCCGCCTTGGCAACTTTGCTCGGGCTGCGGCCGCAAGGCAGTAGTTCTGACAATTTCACTGCGAAAAGCATCCTCGACCCGCTACGCTGCCGTCCGGGGTGGGCACCCGTCAATTTCAGTATCAACTTGCGGGTGGCACATGCGCGTTCAAATTTTGATTGCTGCGGCGGCTATTTCAGGAGGGGCGTTAGGCATAACGCCAGCAGTCGTCGCGAGCGGGCCGACGACTTTTCTGGCAGGTTGCGGCCACGGCTACTACCAGAACTCGGATGGGCAGTGCATTCCTAGCCCAACCGCCGGAGGCGCTCCGGGCATCAGCGGTGGCACTGGCGGCAACCCGGTTCTTGTAGGTGGTGCTGGCGGCAACCCTCCGGGCCTCGTTGGTAGTCCTGGCAGCAATCCCTCAGGAGTTGGCGGCGGCACTTCCGGCGCTCCCCCTCCGGGCGCGACCGCCGTGTGTCGGGATGGCGACTACTCATTCAGCGCCCACCACACAGGAACGTGCTCGGGCCACGGCGGTGTTAAGCAGTGGTTGAGCAACTGACTGTCAGCCCTAGGTTTGAGAAGAGAGTTCGGCGTTTGGGATATCACGATTGCCCGCACTAGCGAATGAAGATCACCTGTGCTCAAAGCGCGCTTGATAACCCTCAGGCCATCGAGTCAGTTGTAAGCCGTGCTTCCCGGTTCGGGATGCGTCGTACTAATGAGCTTGGCGGCGCAGTGGTCTCGATCAAATCCTTTTGAACTGCACCATGCGAGTGGACCGCTTGAATCGGCGAAGGTGATGCCGACAACCGTGACCCAAAAGTCCGGCGCCGAAAACGTTGACCAATCGCCCGACCAAAGCAATTTCACGTTGGGATAGCGCTGTCTGAGCTGTAGGTGTTCCTGCAGCGTCCTCGCGTTATCCCACACAACGCCGCTATCGACGACGCCGGGACGCTTAGAGCTGAGTTGCGGCACCCAGTGGTCGGCAAGTTGCGCGCTCACGAAAGACCGATCGTCATTGGCGATCTGATGTAGCTGCTGCGTGGGATCCTGTGGTGTAAGTGTCGCCGCGTTGGGTAGTCGCGCCGGCTGGGTAGCCAATGGTGGTGTCTCATAAGTAGTTACAGGATTGGTGTAGGGAATCGGGGGCGCCGTGGTGGACTCTGAGTTGCTCGAGTCTCGTTGGGACCGTGCAGCGATGATAAGTCCGATGCCGCCCACTAACAGCGCCACCGCGACCCCTACCACGGTCAACAAGATCAACTTTCTCGAGACACCTTGCTCCGCACCGCTTGCGCTTGTGGGACCCGTTGCGGGATAGGAGTATTGGGCGTTGAACGGCGGATAACTCGGCGGCGGATTACTGTAGTGGGGCGCCAGCAGTGTGTCTGTGCCGGCCGGGAGGATTGGGCCTGGCTCGATTGCCCGTTTCGCCGCACGTCCTAGCGCGCCGGCGCTGCCGTAACGGTCATCCGGGTGCTTTGCCATGCCGCGGGCAATCACGTCGTCAAAGGACGCTGGAACATGGAAATTGACCAAGCTTGGTCGCGGAGGCGGCGATGACAGGTGGGCTCGGATGGCCTGCTCGGCGCTATGCACCGGGAAAGGTTTGGCGCCAGTGAGCGCCTCGTAAAGAACGCATGCCAACGAATAGACGTCGACCGCTGAGGTTGCTTCCTCGTCACCGAATCGCTCGGGAGCCATGTAGTCGAAGCTCCCGACTGTGTATCCCGTCATCGTCAGGTGCGTGTCACCCCTCACTTCGGCGATGCCAAAGTCGACCAGATATGCGAAATCCTCTGGCGTGATAATGATGTTTTGGGGTTTCACGTCACGATGAATCAGGCCTACGGCGTGGGCAGCATCTAACGCCGACGCGATCTGCCGGATGAGATCGGTCGCGCGCTGCGGTTCAAGGGCGCCCTTCTTGAGAATTTCGTGGAGTGTCAGGCCCCGGACCAGTCGCATATCGATGTAGAGAACGCCGTCGATCTCGCCCCAGTCATGGATAGGGATGACATGCGGCTCCTGCAGGACTGCGGCGGCGCGCGACTCGCGCAGAAATCGAGCACGGAAGGTTTCATCATTGGCGTATCTAGCCGTAAGTACCTTCAAGGCAACGGTTCTGCCTTTGTTGGTGTCGTAAGCCTCGTACACCTCACCCATGCCGCCCTCACCAAGCAGCTGCCTGATTTCATATTTGCCGAATTTGCTGCCGACGAGCGACACGACACCCTCCTGCGTTCTATCGCCGGGGCCAGTATCTGACGGAGTGCTGCGGCTGCGCAGGGCTTTTACCTACATAGGTTTGTATTATTTGTTATTGGCGAGGTCCCGAACTCGGAGTGGACGGGTCATTGCGGCATCGCCTCCCTCCAGCGGGCGCAAACCGCACTCCATTGGACATGCCAAAGGGCATGCTGATGGCTATCCACCAGCTCGACGCCGCCGATGCACCGCGGGCCGTGTGAGCTTGCCGGCCGTTTCGACGCCGATCGTGCGCCACGCAGTCTGAAACCCTTCCGGCTACCAGCTTGATTTCACCGCGATAACTGCCCGCGTGTCGGTGCGGCATTTTCGCCAAATTTCCGTTAAATCTCCGTCCAGGGCCACAACCTGAATTTCTTTTGGGCACATCTACAAGCCGTCGCGGCGGCCCCGGAGCGGACACCCATGACGAGCACCTCGCGGGCAAAGGTCGCCAGCGCCGCACGAACGCTGCGCCGGGCCGTATGGTTGTCCGCGGTGGCGGCGTTGCCGCTGATATTGGCCGATGGGGTGCATGCGAGCCCGGGCGCTCCCGTCCCCGACGCCGACCATGAGTTGGGAATGTATGGCGATCCCGTCGCCGCCGCGCCCTACTGGCGCCAACAACAAGCTTCCGATTGTGGGGAAATGGCCGTGGCCGATGTGGTCGGCGAGATGACGGGACGCGAGCCAACCGAACAGCAGATGATCACTTTGGCCGAAAACACACCGAGCGCAGCGGGTCACAAACCGATTTGGAAGCCAACGGGCACGACCGATATCGCCGACCTTCCGATACTGCTGTGGCACTACTGGATCAGAGCCGACAACATCCAGACCGATACCGCCGCCGTCGCCCGCAAGCTGGCGGGAAACCACAAGGTCATCGTCATCGTCAATGCCGAAACAATCTGGAACCGGCCCGGGAAGCGGAACTCTGCAAACCACTTTGTGGTGGTCACCGGCATAGACAGCAAGGCCGGTGTGGTGCATCTCAACGACAGCGGCATCAGCACCGGACGCGACGAGCAGGTTCCCATCGCCGTCTTCGAGCGGGCGTGGGCCCCGAACTACAACTCGGCTATCGTGACCAAGTGACGATCGGCCATCCGAAAGCGAAATAACCTGCGATCCAACGCAATCGAAGGGTCCGGCGGGACACCAAGCCGGGCCCGCGGGTAGAGCCCTAACGCGATAGCACATGAACGACAACGCTCTCTACCTCCGAACATCGGTGTTCACTACAGTCGAGGAATCCTTCCTAGAAGAGAAAGGGACTCGGGCGGATGACGCGAATGCCTTTGGCCAAAGCAGACGAGCAGCCGGAACAGATTCGGCAACTCCTCACCCGTCCCGACACCCTCGACGTGCTTCGACTAATCGCCAATGCCCCCAACATATTCGAGAGCTGGGCGCAGATGGCCGGCCAGCTCTTCGAAAGCCCCACCTTCGCTCCGCGGATGCGTGAAATCATCATCCTGCGGGTGGCCCACATGCAGGACTCGCCCTATGAGCTCGCCCAGCACGTGGTCTTCGCCCGCAACGCGGGCCTGTCCGACCGACAAATCGACGCCTTTCAGAACAAAGCTGACCTAGACGCGGCCGGATTCAGCGGCGACGAACGTACCGTCATCGACACCGTCACCGAGTTGTGTACCACCCGCAGACTCAGCGACGACACCTTCGCCAGGGCCCACGCTCTGCTCGGCGACGAGGCACTCACCGAATTGCTGATGATCGTCAGCTGCTACTACGGCCTGGCGCTGGTGCTCAACGCCGTCGACCTCGACATCGACGCACAATGACCCGCATCCCCTATCGCCGGCCCGAAGACATGACCGAACTCGCCCGCGAATTGACCGCGCGGCGGGGCAATCTCAACGTGTACCGCGTGCTGGCCAACGCCGAGCAGGTGTTCACCGGATGGATGGTGGCCGGCGACGCCGCCCTGACCAGCCCGGTGCTGCCGAGGAGACTGCGCGAACTCATCGTCCTGCGCACCGCCTACCTCATGGACTGCGCCTACGAACTGGGCCAGCACAGGGATGTCGCACAAACGGTCGGCGTCGACAGCGCCACCATCAACGCCGTCACCTCCGAGTCCGATTGGCAAACAGGACAATTCGATCTCACCGAGCTTGCCGTGCTGCGCCTGACGACCGAACTGGTTACCACGCGCCACGTCGCGGCCCCGCTTTTCGACCAGGTCCACACGGCTCTCGGGTCGGAGGCCACCGTCGAAGCGCTGATGGTCATCGGTCGATATGCGGGCCTGGCGCTGATGCTCAACGCGCTCGACGTCGACCTCGACGACACCGCCCGACTCCCCGTGCCGCCGACGCGCCAGCAGGGCCTCCCGTAACCTTCATGGTGTGGTGGTGCGAAAGCAGCCCTCGACCCGCCTGTCGGCCGAAGACTGGCTGGAGGTGGGTTACACCGTGCTCGCCGAGGAGGGAGTGCGCGCACTCAAGGTCGAACGCCTGTGCCGGCAGGCGGGCGTCACCCGCGGCAGTTTCTACTGGCACTTCGAAGACATCGAAGCCTATCGGGCGGCACTGGTCGAATCGTGGAACAAGTTTCTCGAACGCGCCCGCCAGGCGCTGTCCGAGCTCGACGCGCTGCCACCCCGGGAACGCTTGTCGGCCATGATGATCAACCTGGTCAGCCCTCAGAACTGGATGCTGGAGCGTGCGATGCGCGAATGGGCACGCTTGGACCCGGTCGCCGCCGCCAATGTCCGCGAAGCCGACCGTCATTTGCTGCTCACCGTCACGAAGGCCTACCGCGACTACGGTTTCAGCCACGAGGAGGCGACACTACGCGCGGGGGCGACCTTCGCCGCAGGAATCGGACTGCTGCACCTCACCGACTCCGCCGAGCAGGCCCAAGCGGTGGCTCAACGAGAACGGTTCCTGGCCCTGATGCTGGGGGAGACGCCCGGCTCAGACCATGGCGATGGGTGAGATTTTCGCACCGATCGCCAACGCCCCGGCCAACTCTCGGCTGGTGTCGTAGTCGAACACGACGTGGCCCGCGGCGATGTCCACATCTCGCTTGGCCCGCTGCATCGGGCTCGACAAGAAATGGGCGCTCGCGCCGGAGGCCTCCATGAGATCGGCGATGATCGCGCGACTTTCGTGCACGGTACGCGCTGCCGCCAGTCGTGCGTCGGACCGCATCGATCGGCTCACCCGTTCATCGCTGACCACGATCGTCTCGATATCGTCGGCGGTCTTGGCGACCAAGGCTCGCAGCGAGCTGAGCCGTACCCGGGCCTCGCCCAGCCGGATCTGTGCGGCGGGCTGATCCTTCTGCGCCACCCCGCTGTAGGCGAGCACGCGCCCGCTGAGCCGCTCGGCGAACAGTTCGGTCACGCGTTCAGCGGTTCCGAGCACGGGCATGGACGCCGTCAGCGCCAGCGCCGGGACCATCGGCCATCGGTAGGTCGGGACCCCGTGCTCACGCGCGCCCGGTGCCGTCCCGCCGTAGATGTCGGCCACGGCGACCAGTCGATGCTCGGGCACGAGAGCGTCGGTGATGACGAGATCGTGCGAGCCGGTACCGCGCATGCCGGCCGTGTGCCAGGTGTCGACGACCTCGACCTGCTCGGCGGGCACCACGGCCAGCGCCGGATCGATCCGGTCCGGCCGGTCGACGAGCACGCCGACGATGACCCAATCGGCATCCATCGCGCCCGTCGCCCAGGACCACCTGCCGGTCAGGCGCACTCCGCCGTCGGCCGGTACGCCACGGCCGGTAGGGGCCAGGGGAGCCGGCGCTAACACGGGCCCCGATGCGAAAACCTCATCCTGAACGCGCGGATCGAACAGCGACAGCATCCAGTTGTGCAGCGCGTAGAAACCGAGCGTCCAGGCGCTCGATGCGCAGCCATGCGCCATTCGCCGAATCGGTTGCAGCAGTTCGGGAAACGAGGCTTGGATGCCGCCGAATCGTGCGGGCAGCAGCAACCGGAACAGGTCGGTCTGCTTGAAGTCGCTGATCGTCGCGGCGGGCAGGCGTCGCATTCGCTCGGCCTCCTCGGCCCGATCGGCCAGGCGCGCCACGAAGTCGTCGGTGACGCCGTGCAGGGGGCGGCTTTCGACCAGGGACATGCCGTCGACCCTAACATACTTTTTAGTATGTACACGGAGGCGATGCTCCGATCCGCCCGAAAGACGATCGTTGCCAGCGTTTTTTGCCGGTCGTCAAGCCCCGACGTGCCAATTGCTACCATCGCGCGGTGAGTGATCGCCCCGGTGGGCTGCGATCCGTCGCTCGCCGCGACGTCCTGAAGATCGCAGGTGTGATGCCGGCGATCGTGGCCGCCGGAGCGTTGCTGCGGGCCCCGCGCGCGGCGGCCGGGGTGGCCGCAATGTCGGTTTTCCTCGACCCGGGCCACAACGCCGTGAACGACGCCTCGATCAACCAGCAGGTCCCTAACGGCCGCGGCGGCACCAAGCCCTGCCAGACCTCGGGCGCCGTTGGCGACGACGGATATCCCGAGCACGCGTTCACCTGGGCGGTGGTGGGCTTGATCAACGATTCGCTGAACCAGTTGGGCGTTCGAACCCAGCTGTCGCGTGATGGCGACAGCGGAGTCGGCCCGTGCATCGACCAACGCGCGGCCGCGGCCAACGCCATGCACCCCGATGCGATCGTGAGCATCCATGCCGACGGCGGGCCCGCATCCGGCAGCGGATTCCACGTCAACTACTCCAGCCCGCCCCTGAGCGACGTCCAAGCCGGACCAGCGGTACAGCTGGCGCATGCGATGCGGGATGCCTTGGTCCAGTCCGGTTTACAGCCGTCCAACTACATCGGCTCGGACGGCCTCTACGGCCGCGACGACCTCGCCGGGCTGAACCTGGCCCACTATCCCGCGGTCCTGGTCGAACTGGGCAACATGAAAAACGCCGGTGACTTGGCGCGAATGGAAAGTCCGGACGGTCGGGCCAAATATGCCGCCGCGGTCACCCAGGGGATAGTCGCCTTTCTGAACTCCAAAGCCCCGACCGGGTAGCTCAAGCTAATTACCCGACGTGCTGCGGACGTTCGTCAGCTAACTCCCGTGATGGGTGGGAGTCGGCAGCGGTCCCTTGCAGTTAACTTTAGAGGCAACCGGGCAGCGAACGCCCGGCCGCAACCTAAATTGCGCGGCCGCGCGGCGCGCCACTATATATAGCAGTACCGAAAGGTACTTCTCGTGGAAAAAGAGTGCGTCGTGCCTGCACCGACTATGTTGATTTGTTGCGGTGGGACGTCACGAGTTTCAAGGCATGTGGTGACGGTCAACGCCGCCGACTGGGCGCGCTGACGGGGAATGGGATGGCGATTTGATGAGGGGGATGGGTGACCAGCTCCTGCCCTGCACCAAGGGGCGCCGATGACATATAGCAGTGGTTATCAGGATCCTTTCGGTTGGGACCCGTTCGGGGGGCATGGGCCCGCGTTCGGCCACAACCAGCCCAGCCATCCGCCCACAGGACCGGCCGCCTTCCCGTCCGGGCCGAAGGTCAACACGTTGGCCACTCTGTCGGCCGTCTTCGCGTTCGTCTTCGCGCCGGCCGGTGCGGCGCTGGGCCATGTGGCGCTGTCCCAGATCCGCCAACGCCACGAGCGCGGCCGCGACCGCGCCATCTTCGGGTTGACGGCCTCGTACCTGATCATCGTGCTGGCGGTCGGCGCACTGGCGGTGTGGTTGGTGACCAGCGGTGGATCCGATTCGAACACGGTCAAGACCGCGGCCCCCAGCCCCTACGTGCCGCCGACCCCGCCCCGGACCACGGTGATCACCCCGCCGCCCGCGCAGCGCCCGAGCGTCTCCGTCGGCGACCTTCACGTCGGTGACTGCATCGAAGTGCAGCAGAACAAACCGGACCCGTCGGAGAAGGCGGATTTCATCACCATCTACCCGGTCAGGTGCGAAGTGCGCGAAGGCGTGCTGCAGGTGACCCAGCTGCTGTCCAACGACTCCTGCAAGACCCCCACGACGCTGTGGAACAAAACCAAGACCGTGTATGCCTGCATCGTCGACTTCAAGGGTTGAGTTGAGATGGGGCCGCACGGAAACGTCTCTCGTCGCTCATCACAGCGGTTCGCCGCTACAGCCGGTGGGGTGAATTGATGTACCCCAGCGAAGACCCTTTTGCACCGCAGTCCGGCGACCCGTTCGGTGGAACCCCGCCCACCGTGTCATACGGCGGCGCACCGACGGCCCCGGTCGGATACCCGGGTGCGCCGTTCGGCGGACAGCCGCCGCGCGCCGACTACAACACGCTGGCGGTGCTCTCCCCGGTCTTCGGGGTGATCGTTCCGCCCGCCGGCATCGTGATGGGCCATCTCGCGCTGCCGCAGATCAATCGCAGCGGCGAACGCGGACGTCCGGCCGCGATCGCCGGCCTGGTGATCGGCTACCTGATGTGCGTACTGCTGATCCTGGGCGGCGTGTATTGGGGCACCCGCCCAAGCAGCACAACGCCGGCGACCGCGTCCAGCTCCGCGCTGCCCAGGCCGCTACCGCCGCGGGTGATCACGTCGGTCGCACCGGGCACCACGGTGCCGCGCGGGCCGAAGCTCGACCTGGCGACCGTGCCGATCGGCACCTGCGTGGAGCTTCAGCTGCGCAACAGCACGGGCAACGACGCGCTGGACCTGTTCGGTGTCGACTGCGAGCACCGTGACGGGGTCTACACGGTCGCCGCGCGGGTGCGCTCGAACAACGAGTGCAACTCGGTGTATGTGGCCGCGCCTCCCGACCGTTCCTTCGCCCTCTGCCTGAACCCGTATTGAGACCAATGAACGCGCCAAACCCCTTCGACTTCAGCGACTTCGGCCCCGGCAAGCAGGCCCCGGCCGGTGCCGGACAGCCGCAGGGGCAGCAGGGCGACGGTTTTCCGGGCGGATTCGATCCGTGGGCCAACCAGCAACCGGCCGCGGCTCGACCGGGAACCTCCGATGCGTTTCCCGGACCACCGGCATTCGACCCGACGAGTGGACGTGACGCATTCGGGCAACTCACCGCGAGCCCGGTGAGTGTCGGCGCGCTGACGACGGCGCGGCCGCCGCTGGTGTGGTTCGCGGTGGCCTTGGCGCTGGGATTTGCCGGGATTGCGCTGGCCGGCGCGAGCGCGTTGGAGGGCCCGATGATTGCGGCCGCGGTCGCCGGCTGGCTGCTGGCCGGCCCGCTGGCGATCGGCGCGCTCGCGGTCTTCAGCCGGGTCGACACCAGGCGGCGCACCGAGGCCATCTATTCCGCGCCCACCTGGACGTCGAGGCTGTACTGGATAGTGCTGGCGGTCTGCCTGCTGGGCATAGCCGTGGGGGCCTGGCAGATCGCACTGTGGGCGGGGACGTTGTAGTGACCCACGCTTCTCGAATACCTCGCGGCCGCAACGGCTTTGCGATGCTGGCGCGTGTGCTCGCGGCCGCGGCCCTGGTCGTCGTGCTGAACGTGGTCGGCTGGGCGCCGGTGGCGTCGGCGGCGGGCTCGCCGGGGGCGAGCCGTTTCGGAGCCTGCCTGGCCTCGCAGAAGACCGGTGATCTGCTGCTGTTGTTCGACGAGTCGAGCAGCCTGCAGCAGACCGACCCGCAGGCCGCGCGCGTGCAGGCCGCTCGCTATCTGGTGCAGACGCTGGGCAAATACGCCGACCGGGTGAGCGCAAAACTCGACGTCGCGGTGGCGGGATTCTCCGACACCTATGTCCCCGAACATGATTGGACCCAGCTCACCGGTTCGACCGCGGACAGTGTCGGGGCGTCGCTGGATCCCATCGCCAAGAAGAACACCGGCATCGACACCGACTACTGGCTGGCCCTCGACGGCGCGCGGCAAGCGCTGACGACGCACGGCGGCGCGGCCGACAAAGGCCAGCGCTGCCAGGCCATCGCCTGGTTCTCCGACGGCATGATCGATTTCACCGCCCGTCCGGTTACCAAGCCCTACGCCGACGGGGTGCCGCTGGACTCGCCGAACGGAATCCCCGACACCACCCAGAAGGCCGTGCAATCCATCTGCCGCCCCAGCGGCCTGGCCGACCAGCTGCGGTCCAGCAACATCATCATGCTGGGAATCGGGCTGGGTGCCAAGCAGACTCCCGGTGACTTCAACGTGATGTCGGCGATCAGCACCGGCAAGGGATTGCAGGGCATGGCGTGCGGCGCCATCACGGATCCGGTGCCCGGCGACTTCTTTCCCGTCGCCAACATCGACGACATGTTGTTCGCGTTCGACGCCCTCAACCCGGATCCCGGCGTGACCGACCAGGGCGGGGTGTGCCAGATCAAGGTGTGCCCGGAGGCGCGACACAACTTCGTGCTCGACCGGTCGATCAAAGAGGTCAACATTCTGGGTTCCGGCGGCGTGCCCGGCGTCGAGCCTTACCTCGTCTCGCCGACCGGGCAGACCCTGCCATTGCCCAAGAAGGACGGCGCCCAGAACGTCAACGTCGACGGGGTATCGGTCAACTACCAATGGCAGTCCGAATCGGCGCAAACGATCTCGCTGCAGAACGGCAACGCCCCGCACTGGACCGGGCAATGGGCGATCGTCTACGTCGACACCACCGGCCAGCACCCCGACGCTGTGTCCAAGGTCAGCATCCACATCACCACCGACATCTTCCCCGCGCTGACGGGCGCCGACAAAGTCGCCTGGCACAGCGGCCAGACCCTCAAGGGCCTGGTCTTCGGTTTGGTTGACGGACAAGGCAAGCCGATGGCCCCGAGCGACCTGGCCGGCTCGGCCACCATGTCGGCCTCGTTGGGTCCCGATGGCGCAGCACCCATTCCGCTGCTGACGGCGGCGGGCAAGGATGACATCGCCAAACCCGTCGACGCCGACCTGACCAAAGTCGCCCCAGGCCACGCGACGTTGCGGATGTCGCTGGTGATCACCACCGCGAACACCACCGACCAGAACGGCGGGCCGATCGCCGGCACCCAGTTGTCGCCGCAGGAAGTCGATGTGCCCGTGCAGATTCTACCCAAAGTCGGCCTGCCCACCCCGGGCGCGCGCATCGACTTCGGCACCGTCGAGGGAGCTAAAGGGGCATCCGCGACGCTGAACATCACCGGCCCGGGCTGCGCCTGGATCAGCGACAGCGATACCCCGACGGTCGCGGGCGCGCCCGACGGCATCGGGACGCCGCACCTGGGTTCACCGACGAATTCGGGCCAGCACTGTCTGAAGGTCCAGGCGGGGGAGACCGCGCAACTGTCGGTCAACCTGCGCACCGACCACAACGGTCACGGCGGCCTGAACGGCACTGTGCCCGTGCATGTTTCGACGCTGGACAACCCGGACGACGCCCAGACCGTGCCGGTGGCATTCACGGCGTCGATGATCAACCCGCTCAACACCACCAACTTCATCCTGGTGCTCATCGCCGCGCTGCTGTTGGGCCCCGCAATCCCGTTGGCGCTGCTGTACGGATCGAAGTGGTGGGCCAGCAAGATCCCCGACAATCCGCTGCTGGCCGAGCGCATCCCGGTGGGGATCGAGCACGACGCGGTGCTGCGCGGCGGTGAACCGTTCGCGATGGCCGACACCGATCTGGTGCAGCCGGTGACCGGGCTGCCTCCCGGTGGCACCCGCCAACTGTCCGTGGCCGGGGTGGATCTCTCGGTTGTGTTGGGGCGCAGCCCGTTCGGATCCGGGCATGTGGCCGTCGACGCCGAGGGCATGGTCAGCGTCGGGTCCAAGCTCCCCGGATCGGACAAGACCGGCCTGCGCGCGGTGCTGCCGCTGGCGGTGCACAACACCTGGGTGCTGCTGCACAACCCGTACGGACCCGAGAACGCCGCCGAGGTGCTGCTGTTGGTGGCCGGGACCACCGACACCATCGCGCGTGAGCGGCTCTACGAAGACATCGCGCAACGGCTGCCGGACCTGCTCACCGGCCTGCGGCTGCGCGCCGCGCAGGCCGGCATGACGGCACCGTTCGCGGCGCCGGGAGAGACGGCCTCGCCGTTCGGTGACGCGCCTGCGGGCGTCGTGGCCGGCCCGGCCGGAGACGATCCCTTTGGCGGCGGCGCTGATTCGCCGTTCGGGGCAGCGCCCTCGGCACCGCCCGCGCCGAGGCCGGCGCCGCCCGCGGCGACGGGAGCGGTGCCGCCCGGCTTCAATGAGGCGGAGACACAGGAGCGGCCGATCCCCGAACCGATACCGCGCCAAGACGACACGATGGCGGCGGGCTACCGGTATGGCGACGAGGGCGAAGAGCGCGACGAGCGGGACGCGGGCACGTCACCCGGGCACCCGCCGACCGGGGCGACGCAACCCTCCTATCGATTTGACCCAGATCCATTCGACCCCTTCGGAGAGGGCACCTGATGCGACGATTCCTGGTAGTGGGCTGCGGCGGTTCCGGCGGCGCCACGCTGTCCCTGATGATGGACCAGCTGCGCTCCGAACTGCACACCGCTGGAATCGAGAAGCTGTTAGCCGGTTGGCAATTCGTCCACATCGACGTCCCGAGCGCCGCGGAGTCGGGCCCGGAGGGTCTGGCGAACGTCCCCGCCCAGGGCGGCAGCTACGTGGGATGCGGACCGCAGGGCAGCAGCTACGCCGTTCTCGACGGCGCTCTGTCGCAACGGCTGGCGGCCGAATCGGCGTTGGACACCATCGCCACCTGGGCTCCGCGCAGCCCGCAAGAGGTCTCGATCCCGATCTCGGCGGGCGCGGGGCAATACCGGGCGATCGGGCGCATGATCACCCTGAGCAAGGCCGCCGAGATCCACGCCCGGCTACAGGCCGCGTGGGACACGCTGTTTCGCGTCGAGACCGTTTCCGAGATGTCGACGGTCGACGTGCCGGGCATGGGCCGCTTCGACCCCAACGAACCGCCGCTGGTGTTGGTGGTGTCGTCGATGGCCGGCGGTGCGGGCGCGTCGATGGCGCTGGACGTCTGCCGCCTGCTGACCTTGGTCACCGGCCTGGATCCCCGCTTGATGGGCGTATTCATGGTGACCCCCGACATTTTCGATTCGCTACCGCAGAGCGCCATCATCGGCGTGCGGGCCAACGCGTTGGCCATGCTCGGCGAGATCGTGGCCAGCCAGTCCGGTGCGGCCCGCGAACACGACGTACGAATCTTGCGCGCTCTCGGCCACCATCACGGTGAGGGAGAACCGATTCCGTTCGCGCGGGTGTTCCCGGTGGGCCGCTACATCGGCGCCGACCGCACCCTGTTCGGCGACGGCTCGCAGTACGCGGTGTACCGGGGACTGGCGCGCGGGCTGGCGGGGCTGATGATGAGCGGCCGGGCCAGCGACCAGTTCGTCGCCTACGACCTGGGCAACACCGCGTCCCCGGTGGGCGATCGCGACCTGCTGGGCTGGGGCATCTCGTCGTGGGATGTGTTGCCGTGGGGCACCTATGGCTTCTCCAGCCTGAGCATGGGCCGCGACCGCTACGCCGAATACGCCGCCCAGCGCCTGGCCCGCAGCTGCGTCGACAAGCTGCTCGACGGGCACATGCAAAAGGGCAATCCGGCGTCGAGCACCGAGCAGTTGGACTCCCTGCTGTCCAGCCAATGGGGTGCGCTCTGCGGCGAACTGGAGCTGCCGCCCAGCGCCGGCGACGAGCAGACCAGGGTGAGCCAGCTGGGCCGCTGGATCGGCACCGAAGCCTTCACGGCCGACACCGTCGTCGCCACGGTCAACGGTCTCATCGACCGTCAGCTGCGCAACCACCTGCCCAACCCGGAAGGCGTCGCCGCCGAACAGTGGGTGCCGACCATGCGGCAGGCCGTGCACAACCGGCGCGCCGAGTTGGCCCGGGCGTGCGCTGATGCGGCCTACGCCATGGCTTTTCAGTGGCACCAAGATTTCGCCAACCGGCTGGAGAAGGTGGTCGGCGCGGCCGTCGCCTCGCTGGGGTTGCCCTTCGCGCGGGAAGTCGTCGACCAGCTGCGCAGGCACATCGATGACAAACTCACGGCGGGGGTTGCGCAGCTAGGCAACATGGGGCCACCCGACATCGTGGCGATCTCGCCGCAGGTGGACGCTGGGCTGAAATCGCTGCACGGGGTGATGACCAACACCGACCAGGTGGTGGCGGCGGTGGTGGACGGGTTCCGCGCGACGGTGCGCCGTCAGCTGTTCGCCGACGCTGCCGCCCGCATCGCCGACGTGCTGCGGGTTGTGGGCCTGGAGCTGCTGGTGCCGCTGCGGGACCGGCTCAGCGAGGCGATGATCCAGTTGGAGAACGCACGCTCGGAGCCGCCGACCGACGTAGGCCTGGCGCGACTGGCCACCGATCAGTACGCCGCCTGGCCGGCGGACGCCGACGAACTGGTGCCCAGCCGGTTCGCGGAGGCGAACAACGAAGTGCTGCTGATCAATTCGACCGCCTTCAAGGGACGCTACGAGGCCGATCTGCCGAAGACGGTGGCCGGTGCCAACGCGATGATCCCGCTGCAGTCGGCCATCGAGGAGGCCACCACGCGGGTGATCTTGGGGGAGTGGCAGACCACCGGCGGCGTGGCCGCACCCGGCGGCCTGATCGAGCGCACCGCCACCTGGGTCACCCGGGCGCTGGGCACCGACCCGGAGACGGGCCGCGCGCGGGTGCCCTCGATCGCGCAGTTCGATATCCACACTCGCCCAGTGGAATTGCTGCGCCGCGCCCGGCTGTACGTCGAGCGTCCCGGGGAATCGTTCGCCGAATTCTGCAAGGTGTCGCTGCGCGACTACGTGCAGGGGGCGGGAGCCTCGGAGTCTGAGCTGGTGGCGCGCCGCCGCGACATCGCCACCAAGTTCGCCGAGGCGCTGTCGCTGGCGCGGCCGCTGGCCAGCGTCAACGACCAGGCCCTGCAGCGGGTCCATCCCGGGCAGCAGACCGAATACCGCTACAAGTTCTCCGAGATTCCGTTCGCCGGTCAACCGGTCGACCGGGAACTGTTCGAAGTCATCCGCAACAATCCGCGGATCGACCAGGCGACGAAGGACAACTACGGGCGTTCGCTGTCCGACGAGGACAGCGTGACCCGCATCGACATCTTCGGCTCGTATCCCAACTACTCGCCGCTGGCGTTCGACTCGGTGCTCAAGCCCGCCGCCCAGCAATGGGCGCAGACCGCGGGGCCCGGGCGGGGGTCCTTCTGGAAATACCGTCGCTCCCGGCCACTTTCGGCGTCGCTGCCGATGACGGACGAGCAGCGATTCGCCATGACCGGCGGTTGGTTCGTCGGCCAGCTGCTGGGCCGCATCCAGATCCCCGCGTCGCCGTTCACCGAGCCGGTGCGGATTTATGACGCCGACAGCGGGCAGTGGCTGAACTTCCCGAACCCGTTGCTGACGCCGCCGTCGGCGTTCCACGCCCCCTACGACTGGCTGCCGGCGGTACTGGAATCGATCCTGCTGGCCATCGCGCAGTCACACGAGCCGCCGGTGATGCGGTCGCTGCGGCCCTACAGCGTGCTGCGCGAGCTCTACGACGCGCACTCGCAAGACCCGGCCAGCGGCATCGTCGCGTTGTCGGCGCAGGCACTGCTGCGCGAATTCCTGCAAAGCGGCTCGAGCACGCCCGGCGTGCAGTCTCGGGTGCCCGGGATCGCCGAGGCCCAGAGCGCCGACGAGCGCGCCGCGGCGGTAATAGAGTGGCTGACCACCATCCGTGATGTTGCGGCGCAGTATCTTCCGGCGGACATGGCCGGGGCCACGCCGGGTGGGGCGTTCACGACGGTGCCGACGCGGACCACGGCGTCGAACACGCCCATGTTCCGCGACCTGGCGCCCGATGTATACGCGGCGACCAGTGCGTTGATCAACCTGATCCAGCACGAGGCCGAGGCGTTGGCGGCCGGGGCGGGGGCGGGCGGCCCGGTACTCGACGGCGGCGCGCCCGTGGTGATTCCCGAGGGCGGGACGTTCTGATCATGGCTGTATCCGACACCGCGCTCACCGTGGTCGTGGCGCCTCACCAGCAGACCGACGAGCTTCTCGGCGTCCTGTGCGATTACTCCGCGGCGGGGCTACTGGGCGTCTTCGTCTGGGTCGATGCCGGCGATGCGCGAGGGCCCGCCACGACGGCGACGATGGTGCGCGACGGCAGGTCGGAAAGTGTTGTGCTGCAACAGATATTGACGGCCAAGCACTACGACCGGGTCCGGGTTGCGGTGCTTGTTCCACTCGACGCACCGGCCGAGCAGCGAGCGCCGTTGGCCGCCGAGCAGTTCGTGGAGCAGGTGGTGCGCAGCACCGCCAGGGGAGCCGGGATGACCCTGCTGCGCATGCTGCTCACCAGCGGGCGCGCCGGCGCCAGCCAGCTCAGCTCGTCGGTGGTGGTGGAGGGCTGGCACAACCTGCTGATCGCACCCGAGGATTCGCCGGCACCGGGGCTGGGTGCGGTGCCGTGGGGGCATCTCGCCGAGCCGCTGGATCTGGCCCAGCGCGCCGCGCCCGTAGTCGCGGCGGTGGCCGGTTTGTGGGCCGACGTGCAGCAGACCCCGTTCGACAGTGTGGAGATTCTGCCGGGCCAGACACTGCGCGCGGTGCGCGCGTTCTACCGCAGCCTGGACACCGCCGAGGTGGAACGCCGGTTGCGCGCGCGGCTGTTCGATCCGGCGGGACGGCTTCCGCTGCCGCATGGTGGCCAGGTGCCGGTGCTGTATGTCGAGGACGTGTCGGCGGCCACCCAGACGATGGCCCGCGCGCTCTGGACCAAACACCGCGACGTGCTTCGCGGTCCGCGGTTGGGCGCTGACGATGTTGCCACCCAGGCCATTTCGATCTGGGCGGCGCTCAAGATGTTCCTGCGCTTCATGGGCGGGGCCCTGCGCAACGCGCCGTCGGCGTGGTTGTCGGCGGTCAAGGGATCGGTATCGGCGGTGTTGGCCTCGACGGTGCAGGGCACCGTGTTCGGCGGGCGCGAGTCGGCATTCTCGGTGGTCACCAGCAGCCAGCTCGCCGATTGGCAGGACCTTGGCCGCAGCGCCGACACGCTCAACGCGGCCATCGGCGGATCGGCGGCCAACGGGCAGCTGGCCCAACAGGATCTGAGCCCGCTGTGGATCGATTTCGTCAACGGCGCACTCACCCTTGCCGACGGCGGACGCCGCGCGAAGGGGCTCGACCCGATTCAAGTGGGGGCGGGTGTGGGTGTGTTGGCCAGCGCCGCCGACGTCGTTCCCAGCCGCGCGGACCGGTTCACGGCGATTCCGACGTCGCTGGCCGCGGTGATCGGCGTGAGCGACCTGGAGCCGGCCGACGTGCTGGGCGCGACCGATCTGCGCCAGCGGCTGCAACGCGCCTACTCCGACCCCGCCGCCGGCGTCGAGGCGCGCGGGGCGTCGACCGAACTGGAGCGCTGGCAGCAGCACGCGTCGAAAAGCTATGCCTGGCAGGCGGGCTCGATCCTGACCGACTTCTTAGGGCGGGCTCGCACCGAGGTGGCCCAAATCGCCGAACAGATCCAGCGGGCGGCCAGCGAGATCTCGATCGACGAGCGGGTGCGCGCCCGCCAGCTTGCCATTGGCACCATCCTGGCAACGATGACCTGGGCGACACTAGGGGTCCTTGTCGTGCTCGTCGGCATCGCGGTGGTCGGCTTCACCGGCTGGAGATACACGTTGATCACCGGCGGGATACTGCTCGGCCTGTACATCGTGGTGTCGCTGACGTTGTTCCTGTTCGCGCAGCGTGACATGTTCACGTTGATGAATCTGCGGAAATCGCAACAGAATCAGCTCGAAATGATGCAGGCGAATCTGCAGACCGCGCTGCAGGATGTCAGCCGCCTGTCCACCGCGTACGGCCAGTATCTGTCCTGGTGCCGCGTACTGGGGCCGGTGCTGCGCGCGCCGTTCGGGCCCGCACCCGTGGGGCGCTCGCCGGCGCCGCTGATCTCCGACGGCCTGCCCCGCTGCGCCCAGGTCGGCGTCGCCGACCCTGGCGCGGAGCGCGCCGACGACGCGGCGCATGCCATTCAGCGCCGGCTGTACGCGCTCGGCTGGCTGACCAAGCCGTGGCAGGACATGGTCGCGCACGCCGCGGGCCGGCTGAGGGAGGAGCCCGAAATGCTCTATCGCATGCCGGGTTTCCGGACCGCCTCGGGTCTGGACCAGTGGTCGGCGGCGGTGGCATCTGGGCAGGTGCACTCCACCGGCGCCGAGGCGCTGTGGCAACGAGTCGAGCAGATGTTCGCCGCGGACGACCGCGTGGGCACCGCGCTGACCGGCGCGGTGCTGGCTCCGGCGATGGGCAGGCACGTCCCCTCCGAACAGTTCGCCGCCGGTGTCGTCGACCATCGGCCAGGGCAGGCCGCTCCGTTCGACGGATCGGTGTTCACCGACGCGGCGATGACCGCGAGCCGCTGTGCGGTGGCCATCGACACGGCCACGCTCGCGCGGCCCGGCTTAGGTTTCAGGGCCGCGGTGGTGCAGGCCAGCGACGGGCTTGCGCCCTATGACTTCACCCTGTTCGAGGTGCCGCTGGCGGCGGCATCGGGAGTGGAAATGGACAAGACCGCGGTGATCACCCACACCGAGCACCGCGACGTGCCGCCCGGCGGGGATTTGGTGTTCTAGCCATGCCCGATCCGCAGCACGCCGGCGACGCCGACGACCCCCGCCTCAACGCCCTGATCGCGTGGCGCCAGCGGCTGATCGATTCTGGGGCGGTGTCCAAGGCGGGCTTCAAGGAAACCCATTTGCGACTCATCCTGCGGTCCGGACGCACCGACGTGGAACAGATCCGCGCCATGCTGCCCGGCTCGGTCGCCGAGTACGCCGAGGAGCTGGCGGCCGTCCTGGCCGAGGTCGAGTCGGAGTCGCCGGGCCGGCATCGCCCGGGGGGCCTGTCCGCGGTGGGGCCCGACCGTGATGCGACCGGCACCGCACCGTCGGCAGACAACACGACGAGCGATCAATTGCCGCTCGGCGCAGCCGATTTCGCCGCGTACACCTTCGGCGAACAGACCGGTCCGCTGGCCGCCGTCACCGTCAGACCGTCGCGTGACGACGGCGACGCCGGTGGCTGCGAGCTGACCTGGACCCCCTACCTGTCGGGCGGCGACGCCGCGGTGATCTACCGCGTGGTCGCGCAGGAGGACAACGCGCCGTACTCCCCGGACCGGGCCCGGTTGGTGGCGGCCACCTCCGCGACCGCCGCGGCCGACCAAGAGCCTTCGGCCGCGGCGGTGCGCTACTACCAGGTGTGGGTCAACGTCGGCGGAACCCGCGCCGAAGCGCTTGCGGCGCAACCGATCAAGCATGCCGAGGGCGTGGCCGTCAGCCCGGTGCGCGATTGCGTGGTTCGGCAGGACAACGGCAAGGTCATCGGGCGCTGGGCGGTGCCTCCGGCGGTCAGCACCGTGTTCGTGTCCCGGATGCCGGCCGAGGAAGTCGGCCGTGAGGGGCCCCAGCACCGCATCTTGCTGGACCGCGACAACCGGGCCGGGTTCGTCGACTCCGACCCGGCGCCGGGGCGGCGATACGTGTATCGGATTCGGGCCGCGGTCCCGGTCAACGGTGTGCTGCGGCTGGCGGCACCGGTCGATGCCGAGGTCGAGATCGCCGCTGTCTTAAGCCCGGTCACCGATCTGATGGTCACGTCGGCGCCGGGGGCCGCCGACGGCTTCGAGCTCACCTGGAAGGCGCCGTCGGCCGGTGACGTGGTGATCTATCGAAGCCAGACCGGCCCGGCGGCCGGTGCCGAGGCCAATGACCTGCCCGAGGCCGCGCTCGAGCAGGTCGGGCTGACCCCGGATCTGCGCTTGACGCAACCGATTACCGAGCAGCCCGGCCCCGACGGGCGGCCGCGCTCGATGATGTCGGGGGTGTCCTGGCCGGCGGACTGGAGCCGCGCCTACTTCACGCCGGTCACGGTGCTGGCGGGCCGTGCGTTGCTGGGCAAGACCTTCTGTTCGGTGCGCACCGGACTCATCCGGGATGTCGAGCTGGCCGAATACTGCAACAAGCAGGTCCTGACGTTCGACTGGCCGCAGGGTGCCGCCGTCGTCGTCGTGTATCTGGCACCCAAGGGCTATGACCCGCGCAACGGCCTGACCGGTACGTCCTACGAAATCACCGTCGAACAGTACGAGAAGTACGGCGGCCTGCAACTGCCCAACGGCAAACTGCCCGTGAGCGGCTGCTCCCTGCATCTGGCGCCGGTGGCCTTCTCCGCCGGACGGCGGGCCATCGGGGCCGTGCGCAGCATCGAATACGCGGGTCTGTTGCGGCTGCAATACGCGGTGCAGATGAGCCGCGACCCGCACGGCCAGCCGTCGCACGCCACGATCTACATGCGGTCCGAATACGAAGTGCCCGGGTCACCGGCATTCGTATTGGTCAACAATCCCGACCGAATCCCGTTGTCGCCCACCGACGGAGAAGCGCTGGACGCCGCGCCGCTGGACGCGCAGGGCGGGCTGGCGGCCACGCCCTCCAAGGAACTGCGATGGTCGGCTCTGACCACCGCGGGAACCGCCGAACCGTGGGCCGTCGACCTGCGGGGCCGACGCGGGTGGATCCGATTGTTCGTCAACACGCCCTCGGCGGCTCGGTTGCGCACCATCGCGCTGCTGGACCCGCCGGTGCACAGCCTCCGTTTGAGCGTGGGTGCGCCATGACGCCGCGCTACGGTCAACTCGCCTACACGAGTTTCGATCAGCCGGGGGGCGCGGGCGGCTGGCAGGTCAAGCAGACCACCGGCGATTTGTCGCCCGAGGAGACTCAACGCCTGGCGTCGGGTGTGCGCACCGCGTTTCGGCCCGTCACACCGCTGCCCGACTATCCGACTCCGGAGCAGTTGGATGCCGCGCCACGCCGGCTGGAGTACCGCCGGTGGGCCAGCGACGCCGCCGGCTATTGGCACACCGTTGCCGCCGGCGCCGACAGCACCGGGCGCCCCGGCAATGTGTTCGCCCACGTATTGCTGGACCGGACGCCGGATTCCGCGCCGCGGCTGCGCCCCATTCAGCGGTGGGGCTCGCCCGCCTGGCTACGCCCGTTCGGCGCCGCGGCGGTCGGCCGCGCAAGCCTGCCCGCCGAACCGCCGGGCGCAGCGCACGTCGTCACCCGGGAGAGCGCGATTGCGTTCGCGCTGGACACCAGCACCTGGCGGGTCGGCACGTTGCTCGGCCTGCTGGACGCGGTGGCCGCGGCGCTGGAGGGTGGCGCGCCCGTCGTCTTGGGCGCCGTCTCCGTCGACTCGGCCGCGCAGTGGATCGGCCTGGTGAGTTTCCTGATGTCACCGGGGACCGCGGCCACCCTGAACTTCAGCACCTTCGATCGCGCCGACCAACTCGGTTCGGCGCAACACGCCATCGCGCACCTTGCCGCGGTACCCACTGGTGACTTGGATACGCTCCCAGCCGGTTTCGTCGTCATCGACGAGACCGCGACGCTATCGCTGGGGGAGTTGGGTGGCGACCCGCATCGGACCGCGGCCGGTCAGGCGATTGACGTCACCGCATGGTCGGTGATGGCGCAGGAGGTGCTGCTCGATCCGCAGTCGGCGCTCGCGGTGCTCGACGAACTCGACCACCGTGCCGCCCAGACCGAGGATCGAGACCTGCACCCGGCTTGGCCGCTGGCGGTCACGATCGCCGCCGACGAGGACTTCGCGGCCGCCCATCCCGAGGCCAACGCGATCATCAGCGCGCACTCGCCGGCAGGCATCACCCCCGGGTCACCGACCGAACGCCTTGTCGACGAGGCGCTTTCGGCCCTCGTCGGCCACAACACGCCGGACGCCTGGAAGGCCGCCGAACAAAACCTGCCGGGATTCGCCGGTGAACACGCCGCGCTGACCTACCTGTGCCGTGCGATCGGCGACGACACCTGGCTGGATCAGCTGGGCCCGATTCCATTGAGCTCCAACACTTATCACGGCCGGCCGGTTCCCGAACCGCTGGCGGCCGCGCTCGGGCCGGCGCTGGAACGGGCCAGCACCGCGGGCGACCCGCAGCGGCTGCTCAAACTGGTCGACCTGCTGCTGCGCGCAGGCGTCGACGATGATCGTCTAAGCCAGGCCCTCACCGAACGGGTCGCGGCCCAGCTGGCCGACCCGCACACCGGCCCGACGCTGGCTCGACGGTTGACACACCGCCTTGGCCCCGAAACCCGCATCGCCGCGGCCGCCGCAACGCTGCGCCTGAGTTGCGAAGGCGCCACACCGATCACCGGCGCCGTGCTCGATTGGTTCGCCGATGGATCCACCATGCCCCCGGCGGCCGAACTGCTGGGTGCCCAACCGTGGACCGCGACGTGGACCCGAGCGGCGGTGTGCGGCATGCGCGCCGAACGTGACCCCAGTGAGGCGGACCGCTTTGCCGAGTTGTGGTGGCTGGCGGCCAACGGGTCGCCGCGCCGCGACGAGGTGGCCGCCCGCCAGATCTGGGATCCCGCACAACTTTTGGCGGCGGGTGGCGCGGCGTTGAGCACCGCGGCGCTGTTGCCGACCCTGCTGGGCGCGCCCGACAGCGAACACTTGGTCCGGTTGGCCGACGAGATCACCGGTGCGAACAACGATGACCTCGCGGTGGCATGCGCGGCGCTGCGCATGGTCGGTCCGGCATCCTGGGTGCAGCGCGGCTACATCAACACTCATCAGAAGGCGTACGCCGGGTTGTGGGACGCGGCGCTGGCCGAAATCGGTTCGGGGCGAATACATACCGACTGCGCGGTGCGTGTGACGGTGCTGGCGGTCCTGGGTCTGATCGCGGGACAGCCACGGCCCGTCCTGGCGGGCCAACTGGCCGGCGACCGGCTGGTGGCCGGCGCCGCTACCGAGCAGGTGGTAGCCCTGGTGGACAGCGACATCGTCACGGCCACCGAGGTTGTGGCGGCCAGCCTGCTGCGCGCCGACGCTGCCGAGCCGGGCGACGCCGTCGATGGTGTGCTCGCCGCGGCCGCCGCGGCGGTTACGGCGAGCCGGCAGTTTAGCGAGGACGACCAGGAGGGGGTGCTCGCTGCGATGATGCGGATGGCCGGCAGCAACGAAGGGACGCCGCCACGGCGATACCGCAAGCTGGTGAACACGGTGCTGGGCCGCCGCCCTGACGGGTGGGCGCCGCTCGCCGCGCCGCCGGCTCAGACGTGGAGGAATTACTGATGCCGATCTACGCCCTGACCGCACGTAATCAGCGGGCCCACATACCCGTTGGGCCGCTTTCGGTATCGATCAGTGGCGCGGTTCACGACGCCGCGCTCGACATCCAGGGCGCGCCGGGTCAACCCGTGGTGCGGTCGAGCCCCCAGCATGTCGTGTTGCCCTCGCTGACCGGTCCGGTCACCGTCGCCGTCCGGCCCGCGTTCACCACTCAGTTCGGTGCGGGCGCCGTGGTGCACCTGGCGATCGCGCACGATGTGCCCGATGAAGCGGATCCGGTCCAGGTGCTGTTCGACCCGGTGGACGTCAGCGGCGACGCCGCGGTGGTGTTCGCCGAACTACGCCCGGCCGGTCACCACATCGAAGTCGCCGTCACCGCCGCTGCCGACACCGCGCTGAGCCCGCTGGCGGCCGCGGCGCGCACGTCCGCGCGGCGACTCATCGGCCGCGACCGCAAGCAGGCCCACGCCGAACTTGTCGTCGCGCTGAACACTTCGGCGTCGATGCGCCCCTGGTTCGCCGATGGCAGCGCGGCGGCAGCCACCGACGTGGCGGTCGGGGTGGCCGACGCCCTCGGGATTCATGACTTGGCCGCGGTTCTCGTCGGCGCCGACGTCATCAAGGTGCCAACCGACAGCCATGCCACCGGGCCCGCGCTGGGGTTGGCCGAGGCGGTGCGCAAGGCGCAGCCGCGATGGTCGGCCGGTGCGCGGTGGTCGCGACTGCGGACCGACATCGCCACCGTGGCCTGTTCGGATTTCCCGACCAGCGGCGTGCATCGCGGATTTGCGTTGATCACCCTGTCCGATGACCGTCGGGTCACGGGGCCGCGACTGCCGGCGCCGCGGTCGGGGCAAGATGCCTCCGCCGAACTGCTGGCGCATCCGCAGGTACTCGACGAGATCACCGCCGGCCTTGTTCGGGCGCTGACATGACCGCTCCGACCGCCCAGGCGATATTGACGAAATGTCCACGCTGCTTTGCACTTCTGGACCCCGATCATCACCTGTGGACGCTCGCGCCGACCAGCGGCGCGCCCCGCTATCACGACGAGGTCGGCTCGGCGTTCCTGGGCGCCAAGGCCGATATCGGGCCGATGTTCCGGTGGGATCGCCCGCCCGGATACAACGGCCCGCCACCGCCGAACATCGCCGCGCAGGCGCTGCGCGGTCCCGTCCTCGAGATCTGCCCGGTCTGCCACTTCACCCTGCCCGACCGGTGGCGCGAGGGTCAGGCCTATTGCATCGCGATGGCGGGGGCCCGCGCCACCGGCAAAAGCCTTTACATCGGCGTGCTGGTCCGCCAACTGCAACTGCTGTGCGAACACCTCGGGTTTGCGATGGCGCCCGCGACGCGCTCCACGGCCGTCGCGTACGCCACCCATTACGAGACACCGCTGTTCGTGCAGCGCGGTCTCATCCCGCCGACGCCCACGATCATGACCCAAACCTCCACTCAGCGAGAGCCGCTGATCTTCAGCCTGGGTACCTGGCATGGGATTCAGCGTTATTTGGTGCTGCGCGACGTCGCCGGCGAAGACATGGAGTCCGGAAACCTGCATTCGCCCCCGTTCCGGTTCTTCAGCAACGCCGAGGCCGTGTTCTTCATGTTCGATCCGCTTCGGGTGCAATCCATTCGGGATCAGCTGCAAGATCTCCTGCCCCCGCAGATGGTGAGCGGGGGAGACCCACGCGGCGTGCTGAACAACGTGATGATGGCCATCGGTTCCGGCGAACCGCGGCTCGCGGTCATCCTGTCGAAGTTCGACGCCCTGCGGGCGCTGCGGGATGTCGACGGCTCCGAGTGGAGCATGGTCATGTCGAATGCCGGAGCCGCCTATCTGCGCGATCCCTCGGATTCCGTGCTCTACGACGACAACGACGGTCAGCTGCTGCACGAGGAGGTGCGCAGCCTGCTCACCCGGCTCAACGCAGGCTCAATCATCGCCGGCGTCGAAAACCCCTCCACGCCAAGGCGATTGAGGCACCGGTTCTTCGTCGTCTCCGCCCTCGGCCAGCCGCCCAGCGGGCAGCGCCTGCACGCCCGGGGCATCGCCCCGTTCCGCTGCGTCGACCCGGTCCGCTGGGTGACCTCGAGCTTCGGTGTGCTTTAGGGATTCGCCGACCATGAGCACCCCACCCCAGAATCCGTTCGAGCACAATCCGTTCAGCGGCGTCCCGTTCGGTAGCAACCCCAACGCGCCGCCGGTGTATGCGGCGCCGCCCGCGCCACCGCCAGCCCGCCAGCCGGTCAACACCCTGGCGACGCTGTCGGTGGTGTTCGCAGTCGTGTTCGCCCCCGTTGGGGCGGTGCTTGGGCATCTGAGCCTTCGGCAGATCCGGCGCACCGGCCAACGGGGGCGTGACCGCGCTTTGGTCGGGACGGTGCTGTCGTATGTGGTCATCGTCGCCGTGGCGGGCGGTCTGGTGGTGTGGAGTCTGCAGCCCTCAGCCACTCCGGCGCACGTCGCCGCACCCAGCAGGACGGCGCCCCCCACGGTGGCGCCGTCCAACCTGGCGTCGTTGACGCCCACTCTCGATGACGTCAAAACCATTACCGGCGACCAGTCTCTGGTAATGGGCGACATCTTGCACCGGCCCAACATCGGCAACGCCATGGGGCAAACCCTCGACCGACCAGAGTGCCGGGGGGCGATCGACGCCGGAATCCCGGACCTTTACGACGTCGGAGTGATGCTCGGCTTCTACATGCCGGCCTTCATCGACCGGGCTGACCCCTACAACACTGTCACAGTCGGCTCGGCGGTCGCGGCATTCCTCGACTCGGCCACCGCGCAAGCCCAACTCGGGAGGATGCTGGCCACGTGGGGCAAATGCGGCGGAGGCTCGTCGGTGCGAGTGACCTTTCCTGATGGCCAAGCGTTCACATTCCAAGTGAAGGGACCGAGTTCGCCGGGTAACGGAGTCACCACGATGGAAATGGCGACCGACGGGGAGCTGTCCGTCCATGCGATCGCGACCAGAGCCAACATCGTCATCGACCTGTTGGTGTCCTACACCGGCAACGGCGCGGACCGCGCCCGGCAAGCCGCCGCGGACGTCGCCAACCAGATACTCAACAAGATCCCGAGCTGAGTCATGACACATCCGCAGGAACCGTTCGGGCCCAATGCCTTCGGTGGCAATCCGTACGGAGGTGGTCCGTACGGAGGAATGCCTCCGGGTCCGCCGATCTATACCGCGCCGCCTCCGCAGCGGCCGCGGACCAACATCTTGGCGACGCTATCGGTGGTGTTCGCGTTCGTCTTCGCCCCGGCCGGGGCGGTGCTGGGGCATGTGGGCCTCGCGCAGATACGCCGCTCCGGCGAGCGGGGCCGTGACCGCGCGATCGTCGGACTGATGCTGTCGTACGCGGTCATCACCCTGACGGTGGTGGCCGTGGTCGCGTGGGCATCGCAGAACGGCGGCGGCCCGTCGCGCGCGGCGTCACCGACCAGTGCGGCAGTCTCAACCAGCTCACCGCACTCGCCGATGGTCACGCCGACCGGCCTGCCCGGGTTGCTGCCGACCATCGATGACGTCAAACGGTTCATGGGAATTCCCAACCTTGTTGCCCTTCCGCCCACATTCAAGCCAGGCCCGGACTCCGACAGCGCCTCCGTTGATCGCCCCGAGTGCTGGCCGGTCATGGGCGGCGGCGCTCCGAACACCGATACGCAAGCCCTCGTCGGTTACTACGGCCTGGTGCTGATCGACGACCACGACGTACCCGCCCTCAAGGAAGCCGGACAGGTCCTCATGGCCTTTCGGGACCCGCCTGCCGCGCAGCGACAATTGGCGAATCTGGTGTCGATATGGCGCAAATGTGGCGGCTCGACGATGAACATCCTGCCGCCGCCGGGCAAGCAGTCGCCGCCGGTCGCGGTGTCGATGGGCGTCCCCTCCGACGCCGGAAACGGCATCACCGCCATGGTTTTGACCGCGCAGGGCCCGGTGCTGCGATCACGCAACGATCGTGCGATCGTCGCCAAGAACAATGTGGTGGTGGACATCAACGTCGTGCTGGTGGACACCGATCGGGGCCAGCAAGCCGCGATGGACATCGTCAATTACATCCTGGGCAAGATTCCGAGTTGAGCGATGAGTAATCCCTTTGGCCCCGGCCCGTTTCAGCCCAATCCATTCGGCGCCGGCGCGCCCGGCCCGCATCCGGTACCGCAGCCGCCGCCGCGCCCACCGAGCGATGAGGCCAATGTGTTGGCGACGCTGTCGGTGGTGTTCGCTTTCGTCTTCGCACCGGCGGGACTGATTCTGGGGCACTTGGGGTTAGCCCAAATTCGCCGCACCGGTCAGCGGGGTCGCGAGCGTGCCTTGGTCGGGGTGACGCTGTCGTATGTGTTCATCACCGCGTTGGTGGTCGCGCTGATCGTCGGGGCGCTCATGCCCGATGCGAACTCGACTCAAGCCGCAATCCAGACAACGGCTACCACGAAACCGTCGGCCGCGCCGCCGACCGTAACGCCCGCGAATATGGATGGTTTGCTGCCCACCCTCGATGACGTCAAGAATTTCACGGGCGATGACGCATTGACCGTCCGTCTGACGAAACATCAACCCACGCCGGATTCCTCAAGGGGCAGCGCCGACCGATCGGACTGCTGGGGCGTTTTCGAGTATGGTGCCCCCGAGGCTTACGATCTCGGAGCCGTCGTCGGCTACTCCGAGTCGGCTTTTTCCGACACTCACGATCCCCTGACCCAGTGGAGCCTTGGTGGAGCCGCCGCTGGATTTCATGATGCGACCGCGGCCGAGGCTCAGCTTGCGAAGCTGCAATCCATCTGGCGGCAGTGTGGTGGCTCAACGATCAACCGGACCCGGTCCGACGGCCAAACACACCGGGTGGACCTGAAGCCGCCCGCCGGCGCCGAAAATGGGATCTCAACGATGGAAACCGTGTCGGATATCGGAGTTCCGTACACCGGCGTCCGTGCGATCGCCAGCAAGGCCAACGTCTTCGTCGATGTCGGGGCGTGGTCGACGGCAAGCGCAGAGCGTGTCAGGCAAGCCGCCCTGGCTATCACCAACTTCATCCTGAACAAGATCCCGGGCTAGGCATGACGAACCCCTTCGGCCCCGGCCCGTTTGCGCCGAACCCATTCGGTGCAGGCTCGCCCGGGCCGCAGCACCAGCCAATGCAACCACCTCCGGTCCAGCCGCGGGATGAGGCCAATGTATTTGCGACGCTGTCGGTGGTGTTTGCCTTTGTCTTCGCTCCCGCTGGACTGATTCTGGGGCACTTGGCTTTAGCGCAGATCCGCACCAGCGGTGGTCGCGGA
Source organism: Mycobacterium sp. NGS58 (assembly GCF_059812385.1). Classification (NCBI taxonomy): domain Bacteria; kingdom Bacillati; phylum Actinomycetota; class Actinomycetes; order Mycobacteriales; family Mycobacteriaceae; genus Mycobacterium; species Mycobacterium sp. NGS58. Next base: position 37,528 of record NZ_JCALCO010000009.1, read on the forward strand.
CGTGATCGTGCTCTGGTGGGTGTGACGCTGTCGTATGTATTCATCACCGCGACCGTGGTCGCGCTGATCGTCGGCGCGACGCTGCCCGACGCGTCGCCCTCTCGGGTCGCGGCACCTACCGCGACGACCACGCCGCCCGAGCCTTACCGACCTGATCCTCGGCTAGCCCGAGCGGCTTCTCAGCCGCCGAATCCGGTCGCCGGCGCCGCGACGGTAGCCGGGCCGCCCACCCCGAGGTGGCTGGAGGCGAAGGCGACTCCTTTGTCGATCATGGCGCCGTCGTCGGCGTAGGTGTCGTGTGCGGCGAAGTTCATGCCGTCAGAGCAGACCGGGTCTTCGGTGGCGCAGACCTTGACGGTCTTGTCCTGGTAGAGCGGGCCGATGACCACGGGTGGTTCGTTGAGGAAGTTCATCGCCCGCACGTTGGGCATGCCGAACAGCACGACCGAGGAGACGTGGCTGGCGACGTCGGGGGACAGCGGTTTGGGGACGGTGTTGGGGTCGATGCCGTCGGGGACCGAGGCCGAGGTGACAAAGCCCATCACGGCCGCGCCCTGGGAGTAGCCGCCGAGCACCATTTTGGTGTTGGGGCAGTCGTGGGCCATCGAATTGACATGGGCGCCCGCGTCTCTGACGCCGTCGATGCCGGTGGCCCATTGGTCGCTGGCGGGGTAGTTGACCGGGTACACGTCGAACGAGCGTCCGCCCACGCGCTGGCGCAGGGAGTCGACGAAGGCCTGGCCGGTGGGGCCCACACCCGGCGCTTCACCGGTGCCGCGGGCGAACACCACTTGCACGTCGGGGCACTGGGCCGAGGCGGTGGGGATGACGGAAGTGGACAAGGCCGAAACGGCCACGCCCGACGCTGCGAGAACTGCTGCTGAACCGAGGGAATGAACGATGTGACGCGCAATCATGCCGCCATTGTGCCCAGCCGACACGCCGCTTAAACACAGGAAACACCGAAATTACAGTGTTCTCATAAAATAACCGCCGCTGATGCGGTCGGGCTGAGATCGGTTGCGCCCGGCACGCATCCGGTGCAGCCGAGCGCACCCTCGAGTGCCCGCCCGTCATCGAGGCCGCCCCGCGGGCGTCGCGACCGGGCCGGAGCGCGGGCCCCGGATGCAATGTGGTCTGCTACTTGTAGTTACGAGCCCGAGGCACGGTGAAGCAACAGCCGGACTCGGCAAGCGGCTCGAGTGGATGCGGCGGCGAAGTTGAACGCGATAGCGCAGGCCCTGAACACGGTCACGGACCACGTGGCCAACCCGGCGCGGGTGTCGGACCCCGACAAGTTGCGCCGCACCGTCTTCGGCAAGACCGCCTTGGTGACCGGCGCCTCCTACGGCATCGGTGAGGCGACCGCACGCAGCCTGGCCGCCGCGGGGGCGAGGGTCCTGGTGGTCGCCCGGTCCGAGGAACGACTCCGCGATCTCACGGCGTCGATCAAGGCCGGCGGGGGTGAAGCGGTCGCCTACCCGACCGACCTCACCGACGAATCCGCGGTGAGTGGGCTGACCAAGCAGATCACCGAGGAGCACGGCCCGCTCGACATCGTGGTGAGCAACGCCGGCAAGTCACTGCGCCGCTCGTTGCATGAGCAGTACGACCGGCCGCACGACTTCCAGCGCACCATCGACATCAACTACATGGGGCCGGTGCGGCTGCTGCTGGGGTTGCTGCCGGCCATGCGCGGCAATGGCAGCGGGCACATCGTGAACGTGTCGAGTGTCGCCGTGCGAGTGGCGCCGGGCCCGCAATGGGGTGCCTATCAGGCATCCAAAGGCGCCTTCGACCGGTGGCTGCGCAGCGTCGCACCGGAACTGCATAGCGACGGCGTCGACGTCACCACGGTCTATTTCGCGCTGGTCCGTACCAGGATGATCGCGCCCACGCCACTGCTGGGCCGTCTTCCCGGATTGTCCCCGGACGAAGCCGCCGACGCGATCGCCAAAGCGATCATCGAGCGGCCACGCACCATCGAACCGCCGTGGGTGTTGCCTGCCGAGTTGGCCTCGGTGCTGTTGGCCGGGCCGGCCGACTATGCCGCGCGGCTATGGCACCGCCGGTTCTTGTCCGAGCCCGACACCGACGAGGACGACGATGACGAATGACCGCGTGGTGACCACCGCAGCCCGGGCCCTGCTGCACTCCGGTCTGCTCAGTCCGCCGGCGCCGCTTGCGGGTTTCCGGCTTCTTCGTGAGGCGCGCCGCGGCGGGACGAATCCCTACACGCTGTTGGCGGTGACGACCGCGCGTTGGCCCGACCGGACGGCGATCGTCGATGACGACGGGGCGCTGAGCTATCGACAGCTGCAGCAGGCGACCGAGTCGCTTGCGCGTCGGTTGTCCGCCGACGGCGCTGCACCCGGACAGGCGGTCGGAGTGATGTGCCGCAACGGACGCCGTTTTGTAGCGGGCGTTTTCGCCGCCGCTCTGCTGGGCGCCGACGTCGTGCCCATGAGCACGGAGTTCCGCAGCGATGCGCTGGCGGCCGCGGTGCAAGCTCACCGCATCTCGACCGTGGTCGTCGACGACGAGGAATTCGCCGAGCGAGTCCGGGCCGCGGACGAATCGGTCGTCACGGTCGATCCGGCGACCGTCGGCAGCGACGAGGACGCGCCGAGGCCCGCCGTGGCCGCACCCGGCCGCATCGTGCTGCTGACATCGGGCACCACCGGGAAACCTAAAGGCGTGCCGCGCACACCGCAGCTGCGTTCCGCGGTGGGTGTGTGGGTGACGATCCTCGATCGCACCCGGTTGCACACCGGTTCACGAGTTTCCGTGGCAATGCCCATGTTTCACGGGTTGGGGCTGGGCATGCTGATGCTGACCTTCGCGCTCGGCGGCACCGTTCTCACCCGTCGTGAGTTCGACGCCGAGGCGGCGTTGGCTCAGGCGTCGCTGCACCGCGCCGATGCCTTCACCGCAGTGCCCGTCGTGCTCGCCCGCATCCTGGACCTACCCGAGCAGGTGCGGGCGCGAAACCCGCTGCCGTACTTGCGGACCGTCATTTCCAGCGGTGACCGCCTGGACCCCAGTCTGGGCCAGCGGTTCATGGACGCCTACGGCGACATCCTCTACAACGGTTACGGCTCCACCGAGGTCGGCATCGGCGCGCTCGCCACGCCGGCGGACCTGCGCGAAGCTCCCGAAACCGTGGGAAGGCCCGTCGTGGGGTGCCCGGTGCGCATCTTCGACAAGAACGACAAGCCGGTCGGGCCGCGGGTCACCGGGCGGATATTCGTCGGCGGCGAATTGACCAGCGAGGGCTACACCGACGGTGCGGCAAAAGCCGTGGTCGACGGGATGACCAGCACCGGCGACATGGGCTATCTGGACAACGCCGGCCGGCTGTTCATCGTCGGCCGCGAAGACGACATGATCATCTCCGGCGGCGAGAACGTTTATCCCCGAGCGGTCGAGAACGCGCTCGCCAAACACCCCGCGATCGCCGACAGCGTGGTGATCGGCGTCCCCGACGAACGGTTCGGTCAGCGCTTGGCCGCGTTCGTGGTCGCGCAGCGGGGCGATGAGGTCGATGTGGCGGAGCTGCGCGAGTACCTGAAGGGCCGGGTCTCTCGCTTCGAACAGCCCCGCGACATCAACGTCGTCGACAACATCCCGCGCAATCCCGCCGGCAAGGTGCTGCGCAAGGAACTGCTCGGCTGACGATTCACTCCTCGCCGGGCTCCAAAGCGGCGACCTGCTTGGCCAGCCAGTTGGGTGCCAGCGCCGAGATCGCGGTGGCGCCCGCCGTCGAACCCAGCACACCGGACCAGGCCACCGGCCCCAACGGTGTGCACCCGAAGAATTGACTGAGCACCGGGGTTTGCACGATGCCGACCAGGACGCCGGCGCTGCCCAGGGCGGTCGCCACGACGAGCGGGCTGTGCCGGCGTGTCAGCAGCGTCTGCGCCAGCTGCGTAGTCACGAGCGCGGTCAAACCCATTGTCGCCGTGCGGCGTTCGGTACCAGGTGTCCATCGTCCAATTGCCCAGGCGGTCGTTGCGCCGGCGGCCGTGACCGCGCCGCGAGTGACGATCTGGCGCATCAGCGGGGCGTCGAGCGAGGGAGTGGGACCGGTCAGCACCGCGCGGCGGTGCAGCCGGCGGGCCTCCTCGGCGGCCTCGGCTGATTCGTAATCGGCTTCGTCGGGCTCGACGTACTGCGACGTGACCGCCACCGCGAGCGCGGGGAACATGTCCGTGAGCAGGTTGACCAGCAGCAGCTGGCGCGTCCCCACCGGGGCGCGGCCCTGCCCGAAGGCGGTACCGATGATCGTGAACAACACCTCACCGACGTTGCCGCCCACCAGGATCGTGACCGCGTCGCGAACCCCGCTCCACATGCTGCGGCCCTCGACCAGGGCGTCCATCAGCACACCCAGGTCCTCATCGGTCAAGACGATGTCCGCGGCGCCCCGCGCGGCCGACGAGCCGCGACCGCTCACCCCGATGCCGACGTCGGCCATCCGGATGGCAGCGGCGTCGTTCGCGCCGTCGCCGACCATCGCGGTCACCCGCCCACAGCGCTGCAGGGCGGCCACGATCTGTACCTTCTGTTCCGGGCTGACCCGGGCGAACACCTGCACGTCGGCGACCAGCCGCGCGCACGCGTCCTCGTCGAGGCCGGCGAGTTCGGCGCCGGTCACCACACGCACGCCTTTGGACAGCCCCAGCTGCCGGGCGATCGCCCTCGCGGTGATCGGGTGGTCGCCGGTGATCAGTACCACGTCACGGTCGGCGTCCACCAGCGCCTCGATCAGCGGGCGCGCCGATGCGCGTGCGGTGTCGGCCAAGCCGACGTAGCCGAGCAATTCGAGGTTCTGCGCCGCGGCGTCCACGGCGTCGGCGTCGGTGTCCTCGTCATCGGTCTCGTGCTTCCAACCGCGTTGCGCCACCGCGAGCACCCGCAAGCCCTGCTCGGCCAGGCCGTGCACCACGGCCTCCGCCCGCGCCTGGTCGGCTTCCGGGTCGGCGAACTTGCAGCGCGGCAGGATGACCTCGGGAGCCCCCTTGAGTATCAGCACCGGCGCGTCCGCGGGGTGGCCATTGGCAGTGCCGTCGTGGCCAGCGGTGCCGATCGCGGCGGCGAAGCCGCGACTGGACTCGAACGGCACCTCCGCGAGCATCTTCCAGTCCGAATCACTTTGCCCGTTAAGCGAACTCGCCGCGGTCAGGATCGCCTCGTCGGTGGCGTGCGCATGTCCCTGGCCTTCCTGCGGCTGGGCGGACGCGCGGGCGGCGGCCCGCAGCAGGCCGGCGGATTCCGGGTCGGTGAGTTTCGGGAAGGGGTCGTGCGGATCGACCTCGTCGGGAACGGCGCACACGACGCGCAGCCGGTTCTCGGTGAGCGTGCCGGTCTTGTCGAAGCAGATGGTGTCGACGCGGCCTAACGCCTCGATGGTGCGCGGTGCGCGGACCAGCGCCCCGCGCGCCGTCAGCCGCTGCGCGGCCGAAAGCTGGGAGAGGGTGGCCACCAGCGGCAGCCCCTCGGGCACCGCGGCCACCGCGATCGCGACACCGTCCGCGACCGCCTGACGCAGCGGCGCGCGGCGCAGCAGCGCCAACGCCGACACCGTCGCACCACCGGCCAGCGTCAGCGGCAGCACCTTGCTGGTCAGTTCCCGCAGCCGGGCTTGGATCCCGGCCGACGTCTCGACGTCGGCGACCGCCGAGATAGCGCGGTGCGCCGCGGTGCCGACGCCGGTGGCCACGACGATCGCCCGGGCATGCCCGGCGACGATGGTGCTGCCCTCGAACAGCATGCTGGCGCGGTCCGGGTCGTTGACGGCGACGGGATCGACCTGCTTGTCCACCGGAAGCGACTCGCCGGTCAGCAGGGACTCGTCGACCTCGAGGTCTTCCGCGACCAGCAGGCGCGCGTCGGCCGGGACCACTTCTGGCGCGGCCAGATCGATGACATCGCCGGGCCGCAGGGACTTCGCGGACACGGTCGCCGTCCGCGTCGCGTGCCGGGCGGCCTCGAGCCGGCGGCGGGTCGTCGCGACGGCCGGAACGACCACGCGGCGCACCAGCTGATCCTGTTCGGCGAACAGCTCGGCGGCGGCCGACTCGGCCCGCAACCGTTGCGCCCCACCGGTTATCGCGTTGACGGTCATGACGCCGGCCACCAGCAGCGCATCGATGTTGCTGCCGACGATCGCCGACGCCGCCGCGCCGACGGCCAGGATGGGAGTCAGCGGGTCGGCGAGTTCGGTCCGGGTTGCCGAGGCCAGCCGGACCACACTGTGCAAGGGCTTGCGCAGAGGTTCCAGCGCCGGGCTGTACGACAGGTCGTCGAGGCGGCGTCGCCAGGACGGCTCGGTTTCGACGGCGATGGGCCGAGCGCCGCCGGCCAGTCGCGAGTACACGATCTCGGGATCCAGTGCGTGCCAGGCGGTCAGCGGTTGGGGAGTGGGGTCCGGCAGCCGAAGCACCCTGGTGGCCGAGAAGGTTCCCGCCAGCAGCGCGGTGGCCGCGGCGGCATTGACCGGGTTGAGCCAACGCCGGAAGCTCACCGGGCTGGTGCCCGCCTCTTCTTCACCGGTGACGAGCAGCAGACCGGCCAAGGTGGTGCCGCCCTGCGCCAAGTGCACCGCCGATTCGCTGGCCGACCGCGCCACCGGGATCGCCGACAGGATCCGCACCGCGTCGGCCAGGTCGGTGCCGGTGATGATGTCCGCCGTCCACGCCGTCGCTGCGCGTGGATCATCAAGCGCGACACCGACATCGGCGATAGCAAGTGCGGCCAGGGTATCGGTCGAGGCGAAGTCGCGGTGCAGCGCGGTGATCAGCAGCACCGGTCCGCGATCGGCTCGCAGCTCACGGACCACATTCAGCAGTGGCGTGCCGGGCGGATGCGTGGTGCCGACGCTGGCGGTGAGGTCCTCGGTGCCCGCGACATGTCGTAACACCACTCGCGCGCCGGTGCGGTTCGCGGTCTGAAACAGCGGAATCGCGTAGGGGTCGACCTCCCAGCCCACGTCGACGCTGCCGACGCATTCGCCGTCGACGATCAGGTCGGCGCTTTCCAAGCCCTGCGCCGGCGTCGCCGAAGGCCCTTGGGTCCGAACCCATCTCAGTCGTGCGCCGGTCGCGGGCAGCTCGTCCGGATCGGGCTCGGGCGCCTCTTCGCCGTGCAGCAGCGCGTCGGCCACCTCGTAGACCCGGTCGTCGTCCCAGCCGGGAGCGTCCCCGCGGACACGCAAGACGGCTCGGTGATCGCCTCGCAGCGCCGCACCGTCGATGACCACCACCTTGACCCGGTCCAGCCTGCGCAGGGCGCCCGGGTCGAGGACCAGTTGTCCCGAATTGGCAAGCCCGCGGCCCAGTATCGCGGCGAACGCCTGGCGGCCCATGTGCGCGGCCCGGGGCACGCCGGCCTCGATGGCCGCGGCCGCGTCCTCGGTGCCGCCGCCGGCGACCAGCGCGCTGACCGCGGCGATCAGCGAGCCGTTAGCCGCCGAATCGACATAGCTTTCCACCGGGCCGGCCATCGAGCCTTTGGCCTTGTCCATCGCGGCGTCGATCGTTCCGCCGACCACGACGTGGGAGGCCTCGCCGGCCGCCGCGGCGGCCCAGCTGTGCCGGGGCAACTCCGACTTCGCCGAGGAGATCACCGGGACGACCGGAGCCTGGGGACGGTCGGGGGAGGCGAGTTGCGGCTCGCGGTCGCGCCACACGCGCCGGTGCGCCGACGCCTCGGACACCTGCAGGGTGCGTTGCGTCAGGTCGAGCATCGGGGTGCCGAACGATTGGGTCAGACCGTGGGCGGCCGCCGTTGTCGCGGCCAGGGCGATGTCGGTGCCCACCCGGCCCAGCCGGGCCTCCAGGATCGAGACCATGCGCGGTTGATGATTGATGAGCGCGGCCGCGGCGCGGGTGGTTTGCGGCGCGGCGGGCAACCGGGTCACCCACCCGGTGACGGCGGCCCCCATCGCGACGAGGTCCATCGCGGCCGCGGTGAGCGGCACCAATATGGCCAGCGGGTTCCCGGGGTCGGCGAAGGGCGCGGACGGCAGTTGCGGCTCCGGCTTCGACCAGGTGATGTCGGCGGCGATCGAGGACACCGTGGCACGCACCTCGTCCAGGACGGCCTCGTCGGCGCCATCGGAGAGTTCGAGCACCAGACGACCCAGTGCGCCCTCGACATGGGCCTCGGCCACGCCCGGGATCCGGCGCACCGGCTCTTCCACCGCGGGCGCGTATTCGTGCCAGCTGGGGAACGGCAGCAGCGGATCCAAATCGAGGTGCACGCGGTGCCCGCTATGCCAGCGCACCGGCGGCAGGATGGCGGCGGGCGAGCCGTTGGACGAGCTGTCCAATCCGATCGCGCGGCCCGTGGTTTGCGCGACCGATTGGATGACCGGGCCGGCGAGTTCGGTTACCGGACTGGTCAGCGTCTGCAGCGCCCCCGCGGCCCCTGCCGCGGTGGAGACACCGGCCCGTACCACCTGCGCGGCTCCGCCAGCTACGCCAGCGACCACGCTGGAAACGCCGGGAATTTTCACTCGTCGCCCTTCACTTCGTCTACCGCGCCTAATGATCCTGACGTGTGGAGGACCTGTCCACACGTGGGCGGGAAGGTAAGACCGTGCGACGACACCTCGGACAATGCAAGCCGATGCAGGTCGGGCCTCCCTTAGATAGCAAGGGTGCGATTACGTCCCTGCTCAGAGGTTACCGGGTTGGTGACAAACCAAACGTGCTGAACAGGCCGGGGTCAAGGAAGACGGTGATGCCGGCGACCCCGGTAGCGCCGGTGGTCAGGACATGAATGGAATGGGCCGCCATCGCCCCGTCGGCGCTGCGCCGGTACTCGGCAACGGCGGGTTGAGCATTCGCGGCCGTCGGGATCATCACGATGTCGCCGGGCTTGGCCAGAGCCCGCCGGTCAAGGAACCGCAGCACCGCGTCGCGGCCGGTGAACCACACTGGCATGGGCGGCATTTCGAGTTTGACGTCGGCTTGCAGCAGCGCCGTCAGCGCCGCCATGTCCGCGTTTTCGAATGCCGCGCAATATCGGTCGAGCAGTTCGCGACGCTGCACATCGCCGGGCTCTGACATGCCGTCCTCGGCGGGGGAGACTTCGGCAAGGTGGGCCCGGGCGCGTTGCAGCGCACTGTTGACCGCCGCGGGAGTGGTTTCGAGGAGCTCGGCGACTTCGGCGGCGCTGAACTGGACGATGTCGCGCAGAATCAGCACCGCGCGCTGCCGCGCCGGCAACTCTTGCAGCGCGGTCATCACCGCGAGCCGCACGCTCTGCTTGGCGGTGAGGTCGTCTTCGGGACTCTTGAACATCGTGTCGGGAATGGGCTCGAGCCAGGCGTGCGCGCCGGCCTTCGCGTCGAAATCGGTGTCCGGGTCGAGCGAGCCGTCCGCCACACCCATCGGCAGCACGCGGCGGGCGCGGTTCTCCAGCGCGCGGAGGCAGGCGGTGGTCGCGATCCGATACAGCCACGTCTTCAACGCTGCGCGTTCCTCGAATGCCTCATAGCCGCGCCAGCCCCGCAGGTACGTTTCCTGGACCAGATCCTCGGCGTCGTGCACCGAACCCAGCATGCGATAGCAATGAGCGATCAGCTCGGCCCGATAGGGCGCCGCCTGCTCGACGAAATCTTCCTGCGCCGGCACGACCGTCTCCTCTCGGCTGCGAGGCGAACCTACTCCCTTAGAGACCTCGCGCCGCCGAAATTCATCGGTCTGCACGCGATGAATCCCGGTGCCGCTCCGTATCTGCATTAGTGAAGACGCGGCCAGGGCCGCAGACCACGCCAGAGAGTGAGAACGACCATGACGCACCCCCGCACCTCCCACGCCGATGGCCTCGTCGGCAGCACCGCGATCGTGACCGGAGCCGGCCGCGGATTCGGCCGTGCGATCGCCTGCGCGCTGGTGGCGGCGGGCGCACGGGTCGTCGGCGTTGCGCGCACCCGATCGCAACTCGAAGCGCTGCGCGCCCAGCTCGGCGACGCGTTCACCCCGGAGGTGGCCGACGCCGCCGATCCTGAGACCGCCGGTCGGCTCATCGACCGGTACCGGCCGCGCACACTTGTGTTGTGCGCCGGCGCCACACCGCGGATGATGCCGCTGCAGGATCAGACGTGGGAGACGTTCGGTGAGAACTGGAACGTCGACGTGGCGCAGGCATTTCACTGGATTGGCCACGCGCTGCGGCGCCCGCTGACACCGGGCAGCTCGGTGATCGTGATGTCCAGCGGCGCCGCGCTGAACGGATCGCCGCTGTCCGGCGGCTATGCGGGTGCCAAGGCGACCGTCAGGTTCATCACCAGCTATGCCGCCGCGGAAGCGCAACGCGCCGGGCTGGGGATCGGCTTCACCGCGATGTTGCCGCGGCTGACGCCGGCCACCGACCTCGGTGCGGTCGCCGTCGCCGCCTACGCAGAACGACAAGGCGTCGACGTCGACTCCTTCCTGCGGGCCGCCGGACCCGCGCTCACCGCCGAGCAGGTGGGCAAGTCGGTCCTGGAGATCGCCCGCGGCGATGCCGCAGAGGACGGCGCGTACCTCCTCAGTGCCACCGGCTTGACGCCGCTGTCCTGAGCACCCCACCCGAAAGGTGAACGACGATGAAGACACCGCCGATCGTCTCGGCCCAAGCGTGGGCGACGGCCCACCAGCAACTGCTGACAAAGGAGAAGGAACTCACCCGGGCCCGCGACGCGCTCGCGGCCATGCGACGCCGGATGCCGTGGACCCCGGTGGACTCCCAGTACGAGTTCGACGGGCCAGAAGGAACGACCAGCCTGCGGGGCCTGTTTCAGGGCAGGCGCCAACTGGTTGTCTACCGCGCCTTCTACGGACCCGACATAGACGGCTGGCCCGAGCACGGCTGCCGGGGCTGCTCGATGATGGCCGATCATGTCGGCAACCTGGCCCACCTGAACGCCCGCGACACCACACTGGTGTTCGTTTCGCGTGCGCCGCAGGCCGACATCCAACGCTTGAAGGAGCGGATGGACTGGAAAATGCCGTGGTACACCATCACCGATGGCTTTGACACCGACTTCGGCGTCGACGAATGGCACGGCACCAACGCCTTCATCCACGACGGCGACTGGGTGTTCCGCACCTATTTCATCAACAACCGCGGCGACGAGGCGCTGGGAACCACCTGGAGCTTCCTCGACATGACCGCACTGGGGCGCCAGGAGAACTGGGAGGATTCCCCCGATGGCTACCCGCAGACCGCTCCCTACGAGTGGTGGGACTGGCACGACGCCTACGGCGAGCACGAGCCGTCCCGCTGGTTCGGTGAGCCCGACCCCGACGATCCCAATGACATCCGGCCGCCGCGCGGACAATAGTGGCGGCAGTTTCGGATTTTCGGCTGATTAGTAGGCCCAAAAACACGAATGCGCGGTAGCCGTCAGACGGCTACTCGCGCAATATCTCGCTCAGAGCTTCGGGCTATAGAATTCGGTGGTTCGCCCTGTCGACCTGATACCCGGCAGGAAACGATTTCTCGATGACCTGCAGCTGATGATCCACCCTGGACTCCAGCTCGAGCACCACACAGCTATCGCTGAAGGATTTCGATTCGAGAACTATGTACCGCTGACCACAATCGGTGATCGGGTCGCCCGAGTGCAATTTCTCGACCGACACCGACTCCGGAGTTCCATCTGCCTCCATGCAATGACACGTTAGGTCAATTCCGCAACTGAGGGAATAGACCGCTACGTCGTGCCGGTGCCCCGCTGCTTGAAGAACACACTGACGTGAGAGATCAACCCGTCGCCGTTCTGCTCGAACAAGATGCATTCGGGCCACGTGCTTGCGACGTCATCGATCTCGAATGTCTCGGACAGCTCGGCGAACGACACCCGCGAATCCACCCGCGAGACCCGCCGCACGTGCAGCCGATGGCCCTGCAGGTTGGTGCAGACCTTGCGCAGGTAGGCGACATAGTGCGCCTTGCCCTCGACCACGTCGCAGAACGGCCCCTCCCGGACCAGGCCTTCCTCGGCGATGGTGTCGGCCAGTCCGTCCCAGTCGTGAGCGGCCAGGCATTCCAGGTACCGCTCGACCACTTGCCCTTGGGTGCCCATGTCTTCTCCGCCCACTCGTGAGTCCACGGTAAGCGTCGGGTCGTCGCAAGGCTAGGTTCCTCTTATGAGCTGGTGGACCGTGCACGCCGAACGGACGCTGTCTGAGCACGTGCCCGCGCCGCCCGACGCAGTCCGCGACTTCTACGTCGACCTCGACAACATCAAGCTGGTGCACCCGCTGATCGTGTCGGTGGAAACGGTGTCCCGCAGCGCAACCCCGGATGGTTACCAGCAGACCTACCGCGTCGTCGACCGAATTCCATTGGGGCCGTTAACCATACGCACCAGCTATCAGGCCCGGCTGCGAGTGCCCGCGCGCGGCGACGTGCATACCGAGGCGGATCAGTCGCCCGGGGTGCGGCTGCGCGGCACAGTGAGTTTCGATCCGGTCGGCGGCGGCACCCAAGTCACCGAACGGATAGGTATAACCGCGCCACGGCCATTGGCCGGGGTGACCATCCGCGAAGGGGTCAAGGCGCACGTCAAGATGCTGGCCGGCATCCGGAGTCACTTCGAGTCAGGGAGGTCGCAATGAAGTGCCGTGGCGCGGTACTCGACGGGGTCGGCAGGGACTGGGAGATTCGCGAAATCGAACTCGATCCGCCCCGCGCGGGTGAGGTCCTGGTGCGGATGACCGTTGCCGGTGTCTGCCACTCCGACGACCACCTGGTCACCGGCGACGTGTTGCCGACCCCCGAGGTGCGGGCTATGACCGGCATCCCTGAACCGGACTGGTTCCCGATGCTCGGCGGCCACGAGGGCGCCGGGGTCGTCGAGGAACTCGGGGCCGGCGTGACGACGGTGCGGCCGGGCGACCATGTGGCGATGTCCTTCATCCCCGCGTGCGGCAGCTGCCGGTTCTGCGTGAGCGGTCACAGCTACATCTGCGACGCCGGTGCGACCCTCTTCTCGAGGGAGATGCCGACCGACGGAACCTGCCGCCGGCATCTCGGCGACGAAAACCTCATGGCCTACGGTCAACTCGGCACCTTCGCCGAATACGCGGTGCTCACCGAGAAGTCCGTCATCAAGATCGACGACGCGATTCCCTTCCATGCGGCGTCGCTGGTGTCGTGCGGCGTCAGCACCGGCTGGGGCACCGCAACGATCTCGGCGGGCACCGAACCCGGTGACACCGTCGTCGTCATCGGCACCGGTGGTGTCGGGATGAACGCCCTGCAAGGGGCCCGCGCCGCCGGTGCGAAATACGTCGTCGCGGTGGATCCCGTTGAATTCAAACGGGATACGGCCAAGATCTTCGGCGCGACGCACAGCGCCGCCTCAGCACAGGACGCGATACCGTTGCTGGCCGACATCACCGCCGGTGTCATGGCCGACCGCGTCCTGGTGACCGCAGGCGTGGTCCACGTGGACCTGATCCCGTTGGCCATGCGGCTGCTCCGCAAGGGCGGAACGTGTGTGGTCACCGGCATCACCCCGTACACCGAACACACGGTTCCGCTTGTACTGCAGGAGATGGTGCTGTCGTCCAAACAACTCAAGGGCGCGCTTTACGGCGGGATGAATCCGCGCACCAGCGTGCCGATGTTGTTGTCGATGTATCAGGCGGGGGCGCTGAAGCTCGACGAGTTGGTCACCCGCCACTACCGGCTCGACGAGATCAACCAGGCGATGGCGGACCTACGGGAGGGCCGCAACATCCGCGGAATCATCGACTTCGCCGAGACGTGACCAACGCCGGCGGGTTCACCGCGCCAATCTCGCCCGCAGCTCCCGCTTGAGCACCTTGCCGTAACTGTTTTTCGGCAACTCGTCGACGAATTCGTACCGCTTGGGGCGTTTGAAGCGGGCGACGCGCCGCAACAGGTGGGCGTCCAACGCCGCGGGGTCGACCGCGCCCACGATGAACCCGACCACCACCTCACCCCACTCGGCGTCGGGGGTGCCCACGACGCATGCCTCGGCGACGTCGGGGTGCTCGAGCAGGGCCTCCTCCACTTCGCGGGGGTAGATGTTGCTCCCGCCGCTGATGACGACGTCCTTCGACCGATCCCGCAGCGTGAGAAATCCGCGCGCGTCGAACGAGCCCATGTCGCCGGTGTAGAGCCAGCCGTCCTTGAGCGTTGCGCGCGTCGCATCCGGATTCTGCCAATATCCCGACATGACCGCGTCTCCGCGGCAGACGATTTCGCCGATGACACCCGGTGGCGCCGGACGGCCGTCCGGGCCCAGCACCGCGACCTCCATGCCCGACCGCGCATAACCGACCGAACCCAGAATCGCGTCGTCGTCGGATTCGTGGTCGGCGCGGCGCAGCCCGGTGATGGTCATCGGTGACTCGCCCTGCCCGTAGATCTGCGCGAAGACCGGGCCGAATGCCGCGATCGCCTTGCGCAGGCTTTCGACATACATCGGCCCGCCGCCGTACACGATCGCCTTCAGATTGGCCGGCCGGCTGCGGCCGGTGTCCACCAGCCGCTGCACCATCGTCGGTGCCAGGAATGCGCTGACGGCCGGGTGATGCTCGCAGAGGTCCAGAAACTCGTCGGGCTCGAACCCGCCGGACTCCGGCACGACCTGACGGGATGCGCGCAGCACGTACGGCAGGATGTAGAGCCCGGAGCCGTGCGACATGGGCGCCCCGTGCACGAGGCTGCACTCCTGGTCCGGGGCGTCGATGTCGGCGAGGTGGGCGACCGTCATCGCCATGAGGTTGCGGTGCGACAGCATCGCGCCCTTGGATCGGCCGGTGGTGCCACTGGTATAGAACAGCCACGCCAGCGCGGCCGGATCGGTGCGCGGCGGTTGTGCCGGATAGGCGCCGAAGCGTGCTGAATAGTGTTCGGAATCAATGAGTTCCGTCGGAGTCGCGGTCATCGGCGCGAGCTCGACGCCGATGGCCGACGAGGCGAACACCCGTGCGGCACCCGCGTCGTCGAGGATCTGCGCCATCTCGCGCGGATGCAGCTTGTAGTTGATCGGGACTACGACGCATTCGGCGGCCCAGATCGCGAACATCAACTCGATGATCTCGGGACGGTTGTGGGTCGCGATGGCGATCCGCGCACCCGCGCCGTGCTGTCGCCCGAGCGAGGCGGCCAGGCGTAAGGCTCTGTCGCGCAACTCAACCCACGTACACACGAGGCGATCCCCGTGATACACCGCACCGCGATCGGGAAAGCGACTCGCGGCCTGATCGAGCAGTGCGAACAGATTCATCGCTCGATCCACTGCGCCGCCAGCGCCGACTCCGAAAGATACCTCGTCGAGCTCCAGCCGCCGTCGACCACGATCGTCTGACCGTTGATGAAGCTGCCGCCCGGCGAGCACAGGAAGGCGACGGTGCTGGCGATGTCGTCGACGCGGCCGAGTCGCTGATGCGGCGTCATCTCGGTGTTGATCTTGCGGAAACGCTCGTCCTCCAAGCGCTTTTCGACCATCGGCGTCACCGTCACGCCGGGCGCGACGGCGTTGCAGCGGATCCCGGACGCGCCGTATTGGCACGCGATGTGCGTCGTCAGCGCGGTCAACCCGCCCTTGGCCGCGGAGTAGGCGCCGCCGCGCAGGCCGCCGACGACCGCGAAGGTCGATGTCACGTTGATGATCGCCGACCCGGGCGCCATGTGCGGCAGCACGTCTCGGGCGAGCCGAAACGGCGCCCGCAGCATCAACCCCAGGAAGTAGTCCAAGGTCTCGTCGTCGGTTTCGTGCAACGGTTTGGGGCTGCCCGCGCCGGCGTTGTTGATCAAGAAGTCGATGTGGCCCCAACGGTCGACGGCGAGGTCGACGATGCGGCGGGGCGCGTCATCGTCGGTGAGATCGACGGCCAGTGTCGCGACGCGGTCCGGATCGTCGATCGCGCTTGCCAATTCGGCCAGTCGCGCCTCGTCACGGCCGGTGCCGACGACCGCCATGCCCATCTCGGCGAGCTTCTTGGCGCACCCCAGGCCGATCCCGCTACTGGCACCCGTGACGATTGCGACCTGCATCTCATCCATCCTTCATCAGCGACGCCCGGATCTGATGCTTGAGTATCTTGCCCGCGTCGTTCTTCGGCAGGGCATCCCAGAGCACGACCCGTTCCGGGGCCTTGAATTTGGCGACACCTTTGCTCACCAGCAGGGCAAGCAAGCTCGCGGCATCCGGGGTCTGTCCGCCCGTGGGGACGATGACAGCACACGCCCGCTCACCCGTGCGGTCGTCGGGCAGTCCGACCACTGCGATCTCGGCGATGCCGGGATGGTCGGCGAGCAGGTCCTCGACCTCCTTGGCCGAGATGTTCTCGCCGCTTCGGATGATGACGTCCTTGGCCCGTCCGGTCACGACGAGGTACTGGTCCTCGAAACCGGCTGAGACCCACCGGCCGAGATCCCCGGTGCGGAAAAAGCCGGCGGCATCGACGGAATCGTCCTCGGCGTGTCGGTATCCCAGGAACATCTGCGGACCGCGCACACATATCTCCCCGTCGCCCGGCGCCGCGGCCTCGTGCGGGACTAGCGTGATTTCGGCGATCCCCGGCCGGCCGTCGGTGTCCGCCGCGGGACCGGCTTCGTCGGGCCGGGGGGCGCCGACCGTCGCGACCGGCACCTCGGTGCAGCCGTACACCCGGGTGACCACCGCGCGATCGAAATACTCTGCGGCGCTGCGGATCAACGATGGCGACACCGATGCGCCACCGCAGATGAACACCTTGAGGGCGGGTAGCCGGGTGCCGGCGCGCTGCGCGGCCGACAACAGCTGTTGCAAAAACGGTGTCGCGCCCGCCATGTGTGTACACCGCTGCGAATCCATCAGCGCGACCGCCTCACCCGCATCCCAGCGGTCCATCAGCACCGCAGTCGTGCCCAGCAACAGTGGGCATTCGAAGGCATATATCGAGCCGCCGATGTGAGCGACCGGCGACGGCACGAGGAACGTGTCGCCCGGCGCAATCACCCAGTGGTCGCGGATCTGACAGATCAACGCGTGCACCGAATTATGGCTGTGCAGAACACCTTTCGGCCGGCTGGTGGTGCCGGAGGTGTACAGGATCATCCGCACGGCATCAGGATCCAGTGTAGGCAGCGCCGAGTCCCGCGTCGCAGGGTCCAGCAGTGCCGCATACGGTGTGTGCGGCCCGGCGTCACCGCGCAGCACCACCACCTCCGGCGGGCGGCTCGTCGCGGTCGTCACGCGTTCGAGCATCGCCGCGTAGTCATGGCCGCCGTGTTGCCGTGGAACGAAGACCACCGCGGCATCCGCGTCTTCGAGCATGTAGCGCAGGTCGTGGTCGCGCAGCGACGGCAGGATCGGGTTCACCACCATCCCGGCCAGCGTCGCGGCCAGGTAGATGACGGCGCTCTCGTGCCAGTTCGGCAACATGAACGACACTGTGCTGCCCGTCGGCACGCGTTCCAGCAGGGCACCGGCCAGCGCGCGGGCCTGGTTGTACAAGGTGGCGCAGTCCAGACGAAAGTCTCTGTCCACCAATACTGTTCGGCGGGGCGTACGGGACGCGGCCATGCGCAGTGCATCGGCGAGCGTTGTGTGCACCCACAAACCGCGCCGGTGCGCCTCCGCCGCATACGCCGCACTGTACGGGGCGATCACCTCAGCTGGCCTGACCATCCACGCGACGCATCGTCATCGCGTACCGGAACCTCGACGACAGGTGGGTGTTGATCGTCACCTGGGCCACCTCGCCATCGGAGGTGGTGTAGGTGCGCCGCATCTGTAGCGCGGCCGTACCCGCTTCGACACCGAGGCCGTCCGCCAACTCCGGGGAGAGTTGGACGGCGGCGATTTCTTGGTGCAACTGGGCCACGCTCACACCGAAAAGGTCCTCGATCAAAGGAAATATCGGGCCGGCGTGGCGTTGCAGGAGCCGCCCCACGGCCGCGAAACTCCGGCTGATGTAGTACTCAGTTCGGCACACCGGAACGGAGTCACCCTCGCCCCGCCGGTACCCGCGGACCGACAGCCATTGGGTGCCCACCTCCAGGCCGGTCCGGGCTGCGATGTCGTCGTCGATCGTCACCATCGCGTTGGACTCGATTGTGAGTTGCGCGCCGGCCGCGAACGCAAGGAGGTCGTCGATCGACATCGCGTCCTGTGCATAGGAACTCGACGCCGGCCGGGGAACCACCCGGGTGCCCGCGCGCGGCCGGGAAGCCACCAGGTTGTCCTCGCGCAGGCGGCGCAGCGCCTCACGGATGGTGTAGCGGCTGACAGCGAAACGCTCGCATAGTTGATGCTCGGTGGGCAACTGCGAACCCACCGGGTACACCCCGTCGACGATCTCCTTACGCAGAGTGCGCGCAATCTGCAGGTAGCGGTGGTCGCCCGCGATCGCCTGCGGCATCATGGTCCGTCCGGTCTCGGGCGCAACGCCAGCACGCTGCCCTCGCCGTCGGCCGAGACGTACAGCGTCCCATCCGACGACGCGGTGATGCCGGCGAAGGGGCCCTGTGGCCCGGAAAACGGTGGCATGCCGCGCAGGGGCTTGGGCGTGACGCCCGGTGGGGGGCCGACCGGCAGCCCAGCCGCGATCGTCCGCCGTGCGTTGGTCGCCAGATCGAACGCGATCAACTCCTTGGCGCCCGCGTCGACCACGTAGAGCACACCGTCGCTGACCAGAAGGCCCTGCGGGCGTTGCAGATCGGCGATCACGGTGTCGATCCTCGACCCGCTCACACGGAGCACCCGGCCGGCTCCAGCCTCGGCCACCAGACAGGTCCCGTCTGCGTCGATCGCAACCCCGACCGGCTCACGCAGCTCCTTCGCCAGCACCTGGACACCACCCGATTGCAGCGACAGCACCCGTCCGGTGCCCAGCTCCGCGAACACCACACCGCCGGCGCTCAACGCGATGCCGTAGAGCTGGTCGAAACCGTCTGCCAGCACCTCGGTTTCGCTCGCCTCGGGCCGGTACCGGGCGACCTGGCCGCCCGAGGTGGTGACGATGAACTCGCCGGGTCCGCTCGCCGCGAGGCCGCGCAGGAAACCGGGATAGCCGGGGCTGAACAACATCCCGGCCGTGCGCAGCGATCCATCGGGCTGGGCGACGTAAAAGTAGGTGCCGTCGGCGATGTAGAGCCGCCCATCGTGGCCCATCGCCAGGTCCATCGGCCAGTTGAGGCCGCCCGACAACACGGATCGCGTTGTGCCGTCCGGTGATATCTCGGTGATCTCGCCGGTGAAGTTGGACACGAACAACCGGTCATCGACAAAGGTGCAGTTGTCCAGGCCCGGATTCAGTTGGGCGAGCAGGCGTTGTTCGCCGGTACGTGGATCGATGCGTAGCACCTGCCCGCTGGCCACCTGCGTCGAGACGATGTAGCCCTGCGCATCGAACTTGACCGAGTCCGGCACACCGAGGCCGGTTGCGACACACTGTGGCTCGCCGCCATCGGGGTCTATGCGCCAAATCTCGTTGGCGCCCATCACCGGGAAATACAACAGGCCGTCCGGGCCGACTTCCATCGCGTTCGGCGAAGGCACGTTCTCCAAAAGCACCCGTGGCGGTCCGCCCGCCAGGTCGAATTCCAGCAGCCGCCCACCCTCACGGCATTCACCGACGAACAACCGGCCCCGGTGAAAGGTGATGCCGTTGGCTGACGGCACGTCGTCGCGAAGCACTCGCGTGCGGCCGCCGGTGTCGCGCACGCTGACCCGGCCGTCCATCACCTCGGTCGCGTACAGGTTGCCGCCGGCGTCGAACGCAACGTCATCGGGCGCCACGATGTCGCCGCCCTTGGGGCTCGCGGTCACGAGTTCCCCGGTGCGGTGATCGAGCGCGCTGATCTGACTGCCGGTCACCTGCGCGATGTAGATGCGCCCGTCCGGGCCGGTGCGCAGACCGTTGGCGCCGAAGAGCCGGCTGGTCGCGGTGATTCGGTCGAGCTCCCAGCCCTCGGCGACGTAGACGGGCTGGGGCGCTGCATACCGTGAAGGCAGCGTTGAGATGGCCCTTGAGATCGACATGCGCGCCGAGGTCCTTCCGTCAGCCGTTGGGCTGGACGCTATCAATTCCTCTTAGTCCAGACAATAGCTGGCAAAGCAGGGCAAGCCGACCTTGACAGCCAAGTCCACCGATCGGAATAGTGTTCTCCAACGGACAGAATGCGATATTTTGTCCGGACAAAACGCAAGTGATCCCGCCGCGGACGCGAGACGCGATGGCGGCAGGGGAAAGCAGGTCATGGCCGATCACGACGGACTTCTAGGGCTCGACGGACGTGTCGTGGTGGTTTCCGGCGCCGGCGGGGGCGGCATCGGCACGACCGTGACCGCCATGATCGCGCGGGCGGGCGCCACCGTCATCGCGGTGAGCCGGTCGAAGGAAAACCTCGACGAACACGTTGCTCCGCTGGCCAAGCAGGGGCTACCGGTGCTGCCCGTCGCGGCCGACGCCTCGACCGATGAGGGCATCGCGACGGTGATCGACCACGCGCGCCGCGCCGACGGCGACTTGTACGGGTTGGTCAATGTCGCGGGCGGTGCCGAACCGTCGACCTGGATGCCGTCCACCCGGGTGACGCGTGTCGACTGGCGCAAGATCTTCGCCGACAACCTCGAGACCGCCTTCTTCATGAGCCAGGCCGTGGCCAGTGACCTCGTCGCGCGGCACCGGCCGGGGTCGATCGTGTCGATCTCCTCGATCAGCGGCATGAACACCGCGCCGTTTCACATCGCCTACGGGACAGCCAAAGCCGCGATCACGGCGATGACGCGCACGATGGCCGTCGAGCTGGCGCAGGCCGGAATCCGGGTCAACGCCGTGGCCCCCGGCGTCACCGAGACCGCGGCCTCGCGCACCTACGTCGACGAGGACCCCGAGCGGGACCGCCGGGCGATCGCGATGGGCCGTCGCGGCCGGCCCGAGGAGCAGGCCGGCGCCATCCTCTTCCTGCTCTCGGAGCTGTCGAGCTACGTCACCGGCCAGACCCTGCTCGTCGACGGCGGGCTGGATCTCAAGTGGAGCCATCTCGGCGCCGACAACACGTCCCTGTTCCTTAAAGACGAGTCCTTCCGCGCGGCGATCAGGAGGATGTGATGACCGACCTGGCCAAGGGCACGAACTCGCAAGCGGCCGAGGAACTCTCGACGCCGATGACGATCGGGGTCGACGCCTACATCTCCGAGGACTATGCCCGCGCCGAACGAGACAAGCTGTGGCGCAAAGTCTGGCAGCAGGCGGGCCGCGTCGAGGAACTGCCCGAGGTGGGCAGTTACCTGACCTATGACATCCTCGACGACTCGATCATCGTGGTACGAACCGGCGAGGACGAATTTCACGCCCACCACAACGTCTGCATGCACCGGGGCCGCCGGCTGATCGACACCCCCGAAGGCGCCAAGAACGCCTGCGCGCGAGCGCGAAAGTCGTTTGTCTGCGGCTTTCACGGCTGGACCTACGGTCTGGACGGTGCGTGCACACACATCCGCGAGCAGCAGGACTGGCAGGACGCGCTCACGCCCGACAACACCCACCTTCGGCCGGTGCGGGTCGACACGTGGGGCGGCTGGTTGTGGATCAACATGGATCCCGATTGCGAGCCGCTGGCCGACTACCTGTTCCCCGCCGCGAAGATTCTCGATCCGTTCGGCTTGGAGAACATGCGCTTCAAATGGCGCAAATGGGTGAATTTCGATTGCAACTGGAAGGTGGCGCTGGAGGCGTTCAACGAGACCTACCACGTCTTTACCACCCATCCCGAGTTCAACAAGTTCGGCGAATTCAAGGGATGGGCCAAGGCGCAAGGCAGACACAGCAACATCGGCTATGACGCCCCGGACGACCTCGCGGCGACCAAGTCCAAGATCCGCCTCGGAACCGGTGCCGATCCCCGCGTGTCTACGGCGGAGATGCAGATCTACACGATGGAGGAAACCAACACCTCCACCACCGAGACGCTGGTGAACGCCGCCAAGCGCCTGGTGGACGAACTGCCCGCGGGCACACCGGCCGATAAGGTTCTCGAGCACTGGCTGGCCTCGGCGCGCCGCGACGACGAGGCCCGCGGTGTGATCTGGCCGACGATTCCGGTCGACATCCTCGGGCAGGCCGGCACCGCGTGGCAGATCTTCCCGAACTTCCAGATCGGTCAGGGCCTAACGGTCGCGCTGTGCTACGCCGCGCGCCCGCACCCCAGCTACGATCCGAACAAGTGCATTTTCGAGGTATCGGTCTTCGAACTCTACCCGAAAGGCGCTGAGCCCCACACGGAATGGGAGTACACGCCGGTCGGCGACCCGAGGTGGCGCTCGGTGCTGCCGCAAGATTTCTCCAACATGGCCGCCGTGCAGCAGGGCATGAAGTCTTCTGCCTTCCCGGGCACCAAACCCAATCCGTATCGCGAGCGCAGCACCGTCAACCTCCATCACCAACTGTCGAAGTACATGGGTACCGGCGAACCGCAGGAGCTTTGAGATAGATGACAATGTTCGAGACATGCGGGCCGACCCAGACGCCGCAGGACATCGATATCCACGCGCTGCGCGGGAAGTACTTGTTCGAGCGCGATAAGCGGCTACGCCCGGAGGGCTCGAAGCAGTACCTAGAACTCAAGGACGACTTCGCCGAATTCTCGGAGGTCGATCCCCACACGCCGGTGATACCCCGCACGCCGATCGACGAGGACATCGACGTGGCGGTCCTCGGTGGCGGCATCACCGGCCTGCTGGCCGGCTCGTACCTCAAGAAGGCCGGCGTAGAGGACGTGCACATCATCGAGATGGGCGGCGACTTCGGCGGGGTCTGGTATTGGAATCGTTTCCCGGGCATCCAGTGCGACAACGACGCGTACTGCTACATCCCGATGCTGGAGGAACTCAACTACATTCCCTCCAAGAAGTTCGCCGACGGTGCCGAAATCTTTGAGCACTGCCGCCGGATCGCCAAGCATTTCGGGCTCTATGACGGCGCCAATCTCTCCACCCAGGTGCGCGAGGCGCGCTGGGACGAGACGATCAAGCGCTGGCGGTTGAGCACCAACCGCGGCGACGACATTCGCGCCCGGTTCGTGGTGATGGCACAGGGCTCCTTCAACCGGCCGAAGCTCCCGGGTATCCCCGGCATCAGGGAGTTCACCGGACACATGTTCCACTCCGCTCGGTGGGACTACGACTACACCGGCGGGGATGCCAATGGCGGACTGCACAAGCTGCGTGACAAACGCGTCGCCCTTGTCGGCACGGGTGCGACCGGAGTGCAGCTGGTTCCGCACCTGGGCCGAGACGCGAAGCACCTGTACGTGTTTCAGCGCACGCCCTCGTCGGTGGACGTGCGGGGCAACGAGCCGACGGACCCGGAGTGGGCGGCATCGCTGCGGCCGGGCTGGCAGGAGCAGCGCAAGCGCAACTTCCACCGCTGGTCCCCGCTGGGAGAAGGGGCGGTGTTCGACGAGCCCGACATGGTGTGCGATTTCTGGACCGAACTCGGCCGCAACCTGACCGCGCGGATCGCGGCTTCCGACGATCCCACGGCGCTGAGCATCGAGCAGATCATGGCCTTCCGCGAGGAAGAGGATTACAAGGTCATGGAACGTCTGAGGCGGCGCGTCGAGGAGCTGGTGGATGATCCGGACACCGCGGAAGCGCTCAAACCGTACTACCGGTTCATGTGCAAGCGTCCCTGTAGCAACGACGAATACCTGCCGACGTTCAATCGCGCAAACGTCACATTGGTCGACGTGTCGGAATCCAAAGGCGTGGAACGGCTCACCGCGAACGGGATCGTCGCCAACGGCGTCGAGTACGAGGTCGACTGCGTCATCTTCGCCAGCGGTTTCGAGATCACCACCGATATCAGCCGCCGGTACGCAATCGACGTGATCGAGGGTCGCGACGGTCTGTCGCTCTTCGATCACTGGCGGGACAGCTATAAATCACTCCACGGGATGACCACCCGGGGCTTTCCCAACCAGTTCTTCACCGGTTTCATTCAGGGCGGCGTGGCGGGGAACACCACCGCGATGCTCGAGCAGCAGGCCGAACATATCGCTTACATAATCTCCGAAGCGATGGCACGGCGCGCGGCGACCGTCGAACCTAGCCAGGGCGCTCAAGACGACTGGGTCAAGACGATCCGTGAAACCTCGATAGACGCATCAGAGTTCGCCGTCTCGTGCACGCCCGGGTACTACAACAACGAGGGCGGCGGTGGCGGCGAGGGCATCCGCTCGGCCATCGGCGACCCCTTTATGCCCGGCTTCTACGTTTTCGACGACCTGCTCAAAGACTGGCGGGCACAAGGCGACCTAGCCGGACTTGTCCTCGGAACATGATGGCTGAGTTGAGATTCGACGGCCGGGTGGCGGTCGTCACCGGAGGCGGCCGAGGGCTCGGCCGCTCCTACGCCTTGCTCTTGGCCTCGCGCGGGGCGAAGGTTGTCGTCAACGATGCCGGCGGCGGGCTCGACGGCGACGGCGCCGACGCCGGTCCGGCCGAGCAGGTGGTCGCCGAGATCGCGGCGGCCGGGGGCGAGGCCGTGGCGTGCAGCGCGTCGGTTGCGACCCGCGAAGGCGGCGAGGCGATCGTCGGGACCGCGCTCGAAAATTACGGTGGCATCGATGTTCTGATCCACAACGCCGGCAATGTCCGTCGCGGATCCCTCAAGGAGATGAGCTACGAGGACTTCGACGCCGTGCTCGACGTGCACCTACGCGGCGCGTTCAACGTTGTGCGTCCGGCATTTCCGGTGATGTGCGGGGCGGGCTACGGCCGCATCGTGCTGACGTCGTCGATCGGCGGCCTGTACGGCAACCACAACGTGGCCAACTACGCGGCGGCCAAGGCCGGGGTGATCGGGCTGTCGAACGTGGCCGCGCTCGAAGGCGCCGCCGAGGGCGTGCGGTGCAACGTGATCGTGCCGGCCGCGGTGACACGGATGGCCGAAGGCATCGACACCTCGTCCTATCCTCCGATGGGCGCGGAACTCGTTGCACCCGTGGTGGGCTGGCTTTCGCACGAGTCCTGCTCGGTGACCGGCGAAATATTCATCGCGCTGGCCGGTCGCGTGGCACGGGCCGTCATCGCGGAGACCCCGGGCGTGTGCCGCTCATCCTGGACCATCGAGGAAGTCGACAACCATCTGGACGCGATCCGCTACGTCGAGGCGCCGCTGATCTTTCCGGTTGTCCCCGACGGACACAACCGGCACATCCGCTACAGCTTCGAGCTGGCGCATCGCTCGACCGGCCAGGGAGCGCTCAATGGCTAGCCCGGCGGGCCCGATGGCCGGTGTGCGGGTAGTCGACCTGACCGCGATGGTGATGGGGCCGTACTGCACACAGATCATGGCCGACATGGGCGCCGACGTGATCAAAGTCGAACCACCGCAAGGGGATAACACGCGCTACATCTCGGTGGGCCCCGCCCCGGGCATGAGCGGAGTCTTCGTCAACGTCAACCGCGGCAAGCGCAGCATCGTTCTGGACCTGCAGACCGACGCCGGTGCGCGCGCGTTACGTGCTCTCGTCGAGACCGCCGACGTGTTCATCCACTCGATGCGCGCCAAGGCGATCACCAAACTCGGCTTCGGCTATGACGAGGTCGCCGCGATAAATCCCGCGATCATCTACACCAATTGCTACGGGTACGGGCGACGCGGACCCGACCGCGACCGTCCCGCCTACGACGACACCATCCAGGCCGAATGCGGCCTGCCCGCGGTGCAACAGCAATTGACCGGCGAGGCCGATTACGTCGGCACCATCATGGCCGACAAGATAGCCGGGCTGACGGCGCTGTACGCGACGACCATGGCGCTGTTCCATCGCGAGCGCACCGGCCAGGGTCAGGAAGTCGAGGTCGCCATGTTCGAGACCATGGCCTCCTTCATGCTCGTCGAACACGCCAACGGCGCCCTGTTCGACCCGCCCCTCGGGCCGGCGGTGTATCCGCGAACGGTGGCGCCCAACCGACGCCCGTACCGCACCAGCGACGGCTACATCGCCGCACTGATCTACAACGACAAGCACTGGAACGCCTTTATGAAAGCTGTTGAGCCGCCGTGGGCCAGCGAGCTGTATGCGACGCTGGAACAGCGCGCCCGCGAGATCGACACCGTCTATGGGCTGCTGGCCGAGACCATGAAAGAGCGCTCCACCGCCCAGTGGTTGGAGTTGCTGCGCGAGCTCGAGATTCCGGCCGCGCCGCTGAACACACCCGGAGCGCTGTTCGACGATCCGCATCTGGCCGCCGTCGGCATGTTCGAGACGGTGGACAGTCCGCACGGCCCGGTGCGCTTTCCGGGCGTGCCCACCTGGTTCTCGCAGACACCGGGTCGCGTCGCCGGGCCGGCACCGGAGCTCGGTGCACACACCGCGGAGATCCTCGACGAGCTCGGCATGGCCGTCGACGCGAACCCGGGATAGTGCTTACTCAACAAAATCTGCAGCTAGTAAGGAGTTTCAAAGACCATGGGCGTCCCCGTCTACAAACGCATCCTCGATCTGTTCGAGGCCGAGGGCGTGAACACGCTGTTTGGCATCCCGGACCCGAACTTCGTGCACATGTTCGCCGAGGCCGATGCCCGCGGGTGGTCGGTCGTCGCGCCGCACCACGAACTGAGCGCGGGATTCATGGCCGAGGCGGCGTCACGCATGACGGGCAAGCCGGGGCTGTGCATCGGCACGCTCGGCCCGGGCATGGCCAACATCGCAGGGGCGATCCAGTGTGCCCTCGTGGAGAACTCGCCGGTGATCTTCCTCGGCGGGCAGCGCGCCCGCATCACCGAGCGTCGGGTCCGGCGCGGGCGTATCCAATTCGTCCGCCAGGAGCCACTTTTCGCGTCGTCGGTCAAATACAGCGCATCCATCGAGTACGCCGACCAGACCGACGAGATCATCCACGAGGCTATCCGCCGGGCCATGTCCGGCACGCCCGGTCCGGCCTACATCGAGTATCCGTCCCACGTCATCCTCGAGGAGCTCGATGTGCCGGATCCGCTGCCGCCCCACCGGTACCGGCTTGTCAACCAGACCGCGGGTGAGCGCGAGGTGGCCGAGGCGGCGAAGCTGATCCGTGCGGCGGACAGCCCCATTCTGTTGGTCGGGCACGGGGTTCACACGTCGCACACCGGCGCCGCGGTCAGGGAGCTGGCCGACCTCATGCAGTGCCCGGTGATCCAAACCTCCGGTGGCACGTCGTTCATCGAAGGCCTCGAGGACCGCACCTTCGCCTACGGCTTCTCGCCGGCGGCCGTCGAGGCGGTGGCCTCCTCCGATCTGTGCCTCGCGCTCGGCACGGAGCTCGGTGAACCAAGCCACTACGGCAAGACCCGACACTGGGCGCAGAACGACGCGAAGCGCAAATGGGTTCTGGTCGAACAGGATCCGGTGGCCATCGGCGTCAACCGTCCCATTGACATCCCCCTGGTCGGCGACCTTCGCGGTGTGGTCCCTCAGCTGGTGGAGGCCCTGCGCGACAACCCGAGAAAGGCGTCGGCCGACCTCGACCGCTGGATCTCCGAGGATGCGGCCGAGCTGGCGCAGCTCGCCGAGAACGCGCCGACGGGCCGGACGCCGGTACACCCGGCGCGGTTCGTCGTCGAGGCCACCAAAGCCTTCCCGAAAAACGGCATCATGGTCCGTGACGGCGGGGCCACCGTCATCTTCGGATGGACCTATTCGCAGGCCAAACCGCGCGACGTCATCTGGAACCAGAACTTCGGTCATCTCGGCACCGGCCTGCCATACGCGGTCGGGGCGTCCGTCGCCGAGGGCGGCAATCGACCGGTGATGTTGCTGACCAGCGACTCGGCGTTCCTGTTCCACATCGCCGAGTTGGAAACCGCGGCGCGGCAGAATCTTCCGCTGGTGTGCGTGGTGGGTGTCGACCACCAGTGGGGCCTGGAGGTGGGTGTGTACAAGCGCACTTTCGAGCAGCCGTCGCCGCAGCCGGGCGTGCACTGGAGCAAGGACGTCCGCCTCGACCGGGTCGCCGAGGGTTTCGGCTGCCACGGTGAGTACGTCGAAAAGGAGGATGAGATCGGCCCGGCCATCAAGCGGGCCTACGCTAGCGGCAAGGCCGCCGTCGTCCACGTCTGCATCGATCCAAAGGCTAATTCCGAGGAGATGCCCAAGTACGACGAATTCCGAACCTGGTACGCCGAAGGCACCCAGTAAGAAAGGGATCGATCTGATGCGCGAATACCTGAAGTTCTACATCGACGGGCAGTGGGTCGACCCGGTGCGCTCCAATGCTTTCGACGTGGTGAACCCGGCGACCGAGCAGGTCTCCGGGAAGATCTCGCTGGGGTCGGCTGCCGATGTCGACGTCGCGGTCAACGCCGCCCGGCGAGCCTTCGCCAGCTGGTCGCAGAGCACCCGCGAACAGCGCCTGGACCTGTTGCAGGCCATCCTCGCCGAATACCAGAAGCGCACGGACGATCTCGCCGAGGCGGTGACCGAGGAGATCGGCGCGCCCCCCTCGCTCGCCGCGGGGCCGCAGGTCTTCCTCGGGATCGGTCACCTGACCACGGCCATCGACGCGCTGAAGAACTTCGCATTCTCCGAACAGAAAGGGGCGACCCTGATCGCCAAGGAGCCGATCGGCGTCTGCGGCTTGATCACCCCCTGGAACTGGCCGATCAACCAGGTCGCGGTCAAGGTCTACCCGGCGCTGGCGACCGGCTGCACCGTCATCTTGAAACCGTCTGAGGTGGCACCGTATTCGCCCTATATCTTCGCCGAGATCCTGGCAGCCGCGGGCGTGCCGGCCGGGGTGTTCAACCTGATCAACGGAGACGGGCCGGGCGTCGGTGTGGCCCTGGCGAGCCATCCCGACATCGACATGGTGTCGTTCACCGGGTCCACCCGGGCCGGCGTGGACGTGGCCACGAATGCCGCCGCGACCGTGAAGCGAGTGACCCAGGAGCTCGGCGGCAAGAGCCCCAACATCGTCCTCGACGACAGCGGCTTCGCCCAAGGCGTCAAGGCCGGTGTGGCCGGCATGATGCCCAATTCCGGGCAGAGCTGTAACGCGCCCTCGCGCATGCTGGTCCCGAATTCCCGGATGGACGAAGCGATCGACATCGCGCGTGAGGTCGCCGGACAAGTCCAGGTGGGCAACGGCGACGCGACGGCCATCGGTCCGGTCGCGTCGAGGGCACAATTCGAGAAGGTGCAGCGCCTGATCCAGCAAGGCATCGACGAGGGCGCGACCGTGGTCGCGGGCGGCCCGGGCCGGCCGGAGGGACTGGAGACGGGCTACTACGTCAAGCCGACCGTCTTCGCGCATGTCACCAACGACATGACGATCGCGCGCGAGGAGATCTTCGGGCCCGTGCTGTGCATTCTCGGCTACGACGACCTCGATCACGCCGTCGAGCTCGCCAATGACACCCAATACGGCCTCGCGGGCTATGTTTCGGGGGCCGACCTCGACACGGCGCGCGAGATAGCCCGCAAGATCCGCGCGGGATGGGTGACCATCAATCACGCCTTCGACCTGAACGCGCCGTTCGGCGGTTACAAGCACAGCGGCAACGGTCGGGAATGGAGCGAGTTCGGCTTCCAGGAGTATCTGGAGGTCAAGAGCACCCTGGGTTACGCGCCCGACAAGAGCTGACTTGTCGGGAGTGAAATCCGAACGCAGCACGGCGGAAAACCGTCGCGTGTCCTCCACCTGATCCCGTGCGCCCGCCTCTAGGCTGGCTTGCTGAACTCAACAGGAGGGGCAGCGACGTATCGGCATCAACCTTGGCGCCGGGCGAGATGGTAGTTACGGCGCGCTGACAGCAAGCACAGAGCCGGGCGGGTCTTATCCCGCACCGGCTCGTCGTACTCGGCCCCGGTGGGTGGCCCCCGTGCGCCGCGTCGGCAGGCTGGCGATCTGGGACCGGCCGGAGCGGGCCAGCGGAATCCCGGCACTGGACGGACTGCGTGCGATCGCGGTCGCGCTGGTGCTCATCGGGCACGGCGGCATCCCCGGCGTCAGCGGCGGATTCATCGGCGTCGACGTATTTTTCGTCCTCAGCGGCTTCCTGATCACCTCGCTGCTGCTGGACGAATTGGGCCGCACAGGTCGTATCGGGTTGACCGGCTTCTGGATCCGGCGTGCGCGTCGACTGTTGCCCGCACTGGTGCTGATGGTGCTCACCGTGGCCGCCGCCCGCCAGCTACTGCCCGACCGGTCGCTGACCGGACTGCGCGACGACGCCATCGCGGCGTTCGTGTGGATGGCGAACTGGCGGTTCGTCGCCCAGAAGACCGACTACTTCACCCAGGGCGCTCCGCCGTCACCGCTGCAGCACACCTGGTCACTTGGGGTGGAGGAGCAGTACTACTTCGTCTGGCCGGTGCTGCTCATCGCGGTCACCCTGCTGCTCGCCGCCCGCGCGAGGCGCCGCTCGTCCCGGGCCACCGTCGGCGGCGTGCGGTTCGCCACCTTCCTGATAGCCACCTTCGGTGCGCTGGCTTCGGCGGCGCTCGCCATCGTCTTGGCGTCGGACGGCACCCGCGACCGGATTTATTTCGGCACCGACACCCGGGCGCAGGCGTTGCTGGTCGGCGCCGCGTCGGCTGCGCTGCTCGTGCGGGACTGGCCATCGATGAATCGCGGCTGGTGCATGATTCGCACGCGGTGGGGGCGCCGGGCCGCCCGGATCCTGCCGCTGTTCGGTATGGCGGGACTGGCGGCGGCGACGCACTACGCCACCGGGGCGAGCGGCGAATTCCACCACGGCTTGCTGATCGGAGTCGCGATCGCGGCGGTGATGGTGATTGCACCGGTCGCGCTGGAGCAGCGCGGGATCGTGGCGCGCGTGCTGGCATTGCGCCCACTGGTGTGGCTGGGAACCATCTCCTACGGCGTCTACTTGTGGCATTGGCCGATCTTTTTGACGCTCAACGGCGAACGCACCGGCTGGTCCGGCCTGCCGCTGTTCGCCGCACGATGCGGCGCCACGCTGTTGGTGGCCGCAACGTCGTATTGGTTGCTCGAACAACCCATTCGGCGGTGGCGACCGGCGCGGGTGCCGCTGCTGCCGCTGGCGGCTGCGACAGTGGCCAGCGCGGCCGCGGTGACTCTATTGGTGATCCCGGTGGGCACCGGGCCCGGTCTTCGTGAGGTCGGTCTACCGCCCGGCGTTTCGGCCGTCGCCGCGGTCTCGCCGTCGCCGCCCGGTCCGAGCCGGGCCCGAGATGCCAACCGGCCGTTCACCGTCTCGGTGTTCGGTGACTCGATCGGTTGGACCTGGATGCACTACCTGCCCCCAACGCCCGGGTTCGCATTCCTCGATCACACCGTCATCGGATGCAGCCTGGTGCGTGGTACGCCGTACCGCTACATCGGCCAGACGCTGGAGCAAAGGTCGGAATGCGATGGCTGGCCGATTCGTTGGTCGACGCAGGTCAGCCGGGATCAGCCGGACGTCGCGTTGCTCGTCATCGGCCGCTGGGAAACGGTGGACCGGGTCAACGAGGGCCAGTGGACGCACATCGGCGACCCGACCTTCGACGCCTACCTCAACGGTGAGCTCGAACGGGCGCTGACCATCGTGGGTGCTACCGGTGTCCACGTGGTGGTCGCCACCGTCCCCTACAGCCGGGGCGGCGAAAAGCCCGACGGCCGGTTGTATCCGGAGGACCAGCCGGACCGGGTGAACCTGTGGAACACCATGTTGCGCAAAACCGTTAGCCACCACCCGAACGTCGCGATCCTCGATCTGAACAAGAAGCTGTGCCCCGACGGTGTTTATACCGCCAAGGTCGACGGCATCAAGGTGCGCAGTGATGGCGTCCACCTCACGCCCGAAGGGGTGAGGTGGCTTACGCCGTGGCTCGAGGAATCGCTGCGGTAGGACCTAACCGCTTGTGCGGCAGCTGATCTCCATGCTGTCGCTGTCGCGGACCTGAAAGTTGAAGCTGACGTAGCCGTTGTCCTGGTTGCGGACACGATCGAGATAGGGCGCCATGTCGGCCGAACTGGCGTTGTCGGCGATGACCAACGCACCGGTGGATAGGCGGGGTTCCAGCAGCTCGATCACGGGCAGATACAGATCCTTCCAGCCGTCGAGCAGCAGGAAATCGATTGCTCCATCCAGGCTTTCCAGCGTGGTCAGCGCGTCGCCTTCCAGGATCGTGATCACATCGTCCAGACCCGTCTCGGCGAACGTCTTCTTGGCCGCCGCGATCTTGGTGTCACTGAGCTCGGTGGTCACCACCCGGCCGGTGCCGTTGTCGCGCACCGCCGCGGCCAGATGCAGGGCGGAGATGCCGAACGACATGCCGAATTCGACGACTGTGGCCGGACGGGTGGCCCGCACGAGCGAATACAGCAGCCGGCCGGCTTCCGGTGTCACCGGGATGTAGAACTCGCTCATCGCCTCGGTGCGTTCCTGCGTGGTCATCGGCCGGTCGAACATGCCGTGCCGCTCGCGCAGCAGCGACATCTGGTTTTTCGACTCGGCGTACATCCGCTCGAGCGTCGAGGCGACCCGGGAATCCTGCAAGGTTGTGGTCATGTCATCGAGCCTAGGCGTGCAGCCTGGGCGGGCGCGGGGAGAGAGAGGCGTGGCGTACGTCGGCCGTTCAATGGATACCACTTGTCTGGGATTCGAACGTACGATCGAGTCACTGACAACCGTTGGTTTTCAGTTTTATCAGCGCTACAAGTTCGGGGAGGTTCGAGGTGTCCAATCGCGCGCCGATTCGTCATGGTGAAGTCCTGCTGTTGCCGGTCGCTGCGGCACCCGACGGCGTCCGAGACACGGTGAAAACCTGCATTGTCGGACACAGCGAGTCAGGTCACCACCACGTGCTGGAGAGCGACGCTCTATTCGCCCAGATCGTCTCCACAGGCTCCGGCCTCTATGTCGACCTCGACACGCCAACCCCGCTGCGCCACCGGAAAGACTATGATCAGCACCGCGAGCTCATCGTCCCTCCGGGCGTCTGGCGCGTCATCCGCAAGACTGAGTTCGACGTGTTGGCTCCGCCCCAGATTGAAAATGACCCGCCGATTACGCCGCAGCGAATCTTCGACCAGCGGCCCGCACCACAGCGCCGCCGTCCAGTTCGTGACTGAGACCCCTTCTATAACAGCAACTTTCGATCCAGAGCTGGCGTTAGATGCGGTCAGCGAGTTTTGCCGGCGCCGGGACGTCTGGATCGCAACCCGACTCACATTGACCGCCAATTTCGACGACGCGGCCCGCATCGCGATGACGAAGGGGCCCGACGAGCGATGGAGACGCATCCTCGGTCGCGGCGCTTCCGCCGACATCCCGACGGCATCGATCCGGCGCAGCGAGCTGGTTGCCGACCGCGGGGTCTACAACAGCCTCATCCGGCGTGGCATGTCGCGTCAGCAATCACAACGTTCGCCATGGTTTTTACGGTACGGCGTGGTCTCGGTGGGACAGTGGTCGCTGTTCTCCGAGGCGCTTTCGCGAGCGCAGCGGGCGGGGCTGGGCTGGGTGATACCGGCGTGTCGCGAGCTGCTGTTGGTGCCAGCACCTGCCGTTCGCTTCGCGGAGGGCTCCCTCGGCGTACTGCACGACGACACCGGGCGCCCAGCTCTTCAATGGCGCGACGGGTCCGGGCTGTACTTCCTGCATGGCACCGAGTTCGATGTACGCACGTATCGCCGCACCATCGCTGGGACTCTTGCCATCACCGAGATCGCGGCATTGCCGAACGCCGATCATAGGTCCATCGCTCTGCGGTACTTGAGCGTTCAGCGCTTGGTGACCGTTTGTGACGCACAGCTGCTCGATACCGGTATCCGCGGGACCAAGCTGTACCGGTTGCGGTTGCCGGAGCGCATCGCGCTCGACCGCCCCCGCGATTATGGCCGCTGGGACTACTTCATCCATATGCGCGACACGAGCCATCCGGAGCGAGAATTCATTGAATGGGTAGACCCGGCCGTCGGCCGCCGACGCAGCGCCGAACTCTGTCAGGCCCATGCGTTTGGGATCTCGCTCGAGGACTGGTTGGCGATCGAGCAGGAAGGCTGACCTCGCACTGCGGCGTCCATGGCCGAACGCACCGGGCGTATGCAAAACTGCATGGATGGCATTCAGCGTGAGGCTCTCCGACGGTTCTGTGGAGGAATACTCCGATTCGGATGCGTACCGAATTACCGATGCTGGCGTCCTCATCGTGAGGACCGGCGCCGGCGAGGGATCGGCTTATCATCACTATTCGCCACAGGGGTGGACGTGGCTCAGCGGGCCGGAGGACATGAGGTCCAGTTCTGGGACACCAGGGGGCCTTCGGATACCGATGTAGTGGTTCTCCGGCGCCCGGAGGTGCGCAGAGGTGTTCACGTTGCCGTGGGTCAACGAAATCCCGGCGTCTGATCCGAGGCATGTGCTCACACGGCGGGTTCACACGCGGCGCGGAGTGCTTTGACTACCTTGTTCCTGCGCAGGATGATCACAGTGGATTGGACGGGCTCCATTACTCCCCACTTGGAAATCCATGCGGAGAGCCATATTTGGACATGTGTGCCCTTGTCGTCCTCCTGCAAGTCGATGGAAAGAACTGGCCGTCCATTGCGGCCGCCGAGCAGAAATCCGGGTCGGATATTGATCTGTCCGCGGCCGCTGGCTGGTTTCCATCCGCCACGCAAGACGCCGGATGTCGTGAGAATGTGCGAAGTTTCGCCGACCGGGGCGCCGAGCAGGTGAAAGTCGAGTTGCCTCTTCGCGAAAATTTGCAGAATCACTGCCAGGACGAAGACGGCGATAGCGAAAATGAAGAAGCCGTAGATGAATTCCATTAGGTCCCCTAGGGTCGATGCCGCACGGGAGCGGCAAGTTGAGAGAACAGGGTGGCGGCACTGCTGTCACTCGGCGGATATCGAAGTCGGGCAGACTTACTCACGAATGTCACTACATCACGCGGCGTGTTGGCCTCATTGTCGCGAGGCAATCCGTGCCACCGTGTCAGTCCAACGACTCGCCCGCTCGCTCGGCGAGTTTGGCGACCTCGCTCAGCGAATGCCACAGCGCGTGCCGCCCGGCCACCGGGATGTCGAGCACCTCAAGCCCGTTCCGCCGACATTGCCTGATCAGGCTGCGAATGTCGGCGGGTCTTGACAATTTGCTGTCGATGCCGTGCACGACCTGCACGGAGATTCTCTGAAGATGGTGGGCGCCCAGAAGATCTCGTCTGAGCCGCCCGCGGCTTAACGCATAGCCGAGGTGGGCCACGTCGACACGCGACCACCGCGGCATAGGGTCGCTGCGTCGACCCGGCGGTGCGACATGGCAGGGGATTCCCTCGTTACGGTCGACGTAATCGTCGACGACGCGGTTCTCCGAGTACACCGCCCGCAGTAAGGCCGAAACGCTTCGGCGCTGCAGCGCTACCGGCTCCACCAGAAGCAGGTTCTTGACCCGTATGAGCCCTGGGTCCGAGGCCGCGGCGGCAGCCAGGCTCGCCCCTAAGGAATAGCCCACCACGGTGGCGGGCGCGCGCCGAAGTTGCGGGTTATACGCCTGCGCGGTTTGCACCATCTGCCTTGCCACTGAATCGAATTCGCCGCGGCGCAACGCGCGCCGCTGCGACGGTCTCAGCCGGGCGCCGCCGTAACCACAGCCCGGCACGTCGACGACGGTGACCCGAGCGTTCCAGGCCCAGGCTAGCAGTTCGAGCCGTTGCAACTCGAACGGCTCCACCCAGGCCATGATCCCCATGAAGATCAATACCTGTCGCGCTGCGTCAGGTTGGCCGACGCTCGCTGTGCGCAGACCGTTGATGACGGCGACGTCGTCATGTACAGACCGAGGTGAAAAACGTTGCACAACAGTGGTTGCTGCTAGACGTGGCTCTGACATATTGGGTGTCGTCATGGCTGTTCTCCTCGGGAGCGCCATTTGGTCAGCGCCATCCTGACATCCTCGGCTTCGAAGAACTCCTGGCATTCATTGTGGGCGCCGAGGAAACCGGTGATCGGATTGAACTCGGCCCAAGTTTTCAGCCCGGTGGGTGGCCGGTCCTCGCCGAGCTGCGGCCAGCTGCCTTCTTCGCGGTCGACGGGGAAGTCTCGGTATATTTCCTCAAGGCGCAGCTGCCATTTCGCCATCATCGGCGCGAGGGTGTGGGCGTAGGCGTTGAGTTTCGGCTTGAGTGTGATCTGGCGGATCTTGTTGGTAAGGGTGGGGATGAAGCCACCCGGTGCGCCATGTAGATGGGTAAGTGCGTTGAGCCAGTCGAAGGCTTCCTCACCGCTGTACGGAGTGTTCAACAGTTCATGGAATGCCACGCGGGAGTCGTCGATCCGGTCCCACAGTGGGTTGAGGCTACCGTAACGCTCGGGCGCCAGAAGTTCTTCGAGCATCCGATCGGACCGCGCGGTACCGGTCTCGGTCAACCGGTCGATGTGCAGCGGCTTGGCGTCCAGCCACAGGCTTGCCGCGCTCATAAAGAGTGGCGCATGGGTGGCGGCATCATTGGTCAGTGCCCACAACGGCAGCCGAGGGTCCTGAGTGTGCACCCAGTCCAGCACCCCGAGCCCCGTTGAAATAGTGTAGGGCTGGCCGTCGGGGCCGGGAGCCTGAATACGCTTGTGGCGGTTGTCGTGTCGGCGTCCGCCGAGTTCAAAGTCGGCGATCACGCCGGCGACAGAAGCTTGGACATCAGCGTTTTGCAATGTGCTGATCGCGGCGTTGGGGGAGGACACGGTTCGGAAGTTCACGCCCCGGTCGGCGTAGTAGTCGCGGAACTTGCGGTAGGCGTTGGCCTTACCAGGGTCGTCCTCGACGATCAGGTAGGTCTTCACCGGGTCTCCTCGCTGCCGGCCGACTCTGTCCAGGCGATCGGGGGACGGTCCCCCCACGACGCGATGATGCGTTTGGTGCCATCACCGAACACCTCTTGCGTCAAGTCGCCGTTGAAGGTGTCGCGCAGCCACTCCCGCAGCGCAGCCAGGGTGCCCCCAGGAGGGCACCAGTCGGGGGGGCGGATCGGCGGCAGATGATCACGCACCGCGACGTGAAAGCGCGTCTCGCGTCCGGAACCGGTGGTGTAACCTTCCAATGCGACTTTCTTTGGCGCGTCGCGGTTTTCCTCTTTCTGCAATGCCTGGCCCACGTTATGGATCAAGGCGGTGGTCATCCGCACGGCGATCCGGTGGTCTTCTTTGCGCAGTGTCTGCTCATTCCAGCGGATGTCGCAGGCCACATTGCGCGCCGAGACGCCGTAGGGTGACAGGATTTTCTTCGCGACATAGCCCAGTTCCATGCGCTGGGCGGCGAAGATGCCGACGCGGGTGCTGAAGTGAGTCAAAAAGGCCGACAGCGCCTGCAGATCCACGGCGTCACGGTAGGCTACGCCATCCAGCCGGCTCACCGATTCAGCAGCGGTCTTGGCGGGACCGAGGTCATCGTGGACGACGCCGCCCAATTCCTTGCGCCCGGCTTGAACGGCTTGGCGGCCGACGTGCGCTGCCGCCGCGATCATTCGGTCATGGTTTCGAAGTGTGGCGCCCAGCAGCAAGGTCAGCCCGGCACACAAATAGGCGATCGGCACCATGGCGTGTTCCCATCTCTGCCGGCCGACGGTGACTGCGATGATCGCGGTGACTATCAGATAGGAGATCAGCGATGCATAGGGCCGCAGTGTGTGCATGAACGGTGGCATCACACTGGTCTCGCTGTAGTTGGGCGGGTCGAGAAAAACGTTGGCCAGGCCGGAGTTCAGGTAGAAGATCGCGGCGGCAAGCGCGGCGATCTTGACCCAGCCGGCGTCGCCACCGGCTGGAGCCGAACTGACTGCGACGATATTGAGCGGGCAGGCTGCGATCCCGATGATGCCGGTGATATTCCACGTCATCGTCTGGAAGCGGTTGCGGGCAAAGTCACGCATCGCACGCCCAACCCGCCATCGCGGGTCGCCGGCCGACTTGCTGTGGTATCCCTGCAAATACGTCTCCAGCGGAATCTGTATCGCCGCCGGCAGCAGGGCGAGCCAGGCCCATACCCCGGCGCGAAGGATCATGAACGCGGCCATGATCACGACCAGTGATGCCGTGCGGATCGCCATCGGACGCAGCTGGTCGTAGGCTTCGACACGGTGTTCGGCGATCTTTTCGTGCCATTCGCTGAATGTCGCCGGCGCCACCAGATCCACCAACGGTTGCAGCCATCGTGATGAGGCGCGGGTGGGGTCATCCGGCAGCTGCCACCAGTACTCGAGATCCTCATTGCGGCGGGTGTGCGGCTCAAGGAGCTGGGTGCGGAGCCAACGGTGGACACGTGGCAACAACAGCTGTCCCGTCCCTTCTGTTGGTTCTGTGTTCCGTGGGTGAGGGCATGCGGCGCGGGTCGCCGCGCAGACGCCGGCGTCGCTCGCGGCGGCGAAATGACGTCATACAGGCAACATTGCAGAGGTGGCCGAGCGTTCATTGGCTGCCGACAATCCTCTAATGGAATGTGACCAGGTCTACCCGGTTCACGACAGCCGCGATTGCGCAGCGGCAATGAGCCGTCGCGGCGGTGTCGTATCTGTTAGTCCATGACCACCTCCACATCGCACGCGGGCCTCGCGTCGAGGAGTACTGCAGCCCGGGGTTATCAAAGCATGAGCTGTCTGAGCGGTCGGGCTGATCGACCCGACGAAACCAATGGCAACGGCGTGAAACGACCACAGCTGAGCGCGCGCGAAATTGAGGTACTGCTCGAGTGGCTGCGAAAAGACACCAAGCTCGGGGTCGGGCGCTCCCTGCACATTTCTATCGGCACGGTCGGCACACACTTGCAGCGCATCCGCGCCAAGTACGCGGCGGTGGGGCGTCCCGCGAACACCAAGGCCGCCTTGGTGGTCAGGGCGATCCAAGATGGGCTTGTCGACCTCGACGAGCTGTAGCGTGCACCGCACGCCGGCGGTGTTTGACGGTGTCGCCTGATGCGACGTTGTCGAAAGGCAATGGATGAGCGGCAACCCTATGCAACGATCACCGACATGGGGGGAGCACGCAGCAACGCCGGGTCGCTGGACGACACCTCGGGGCTTTCCGACGGGGTCCGATGCTGAGCATGCGACAAACCGGTGACCTGGCCGTCCGGCGACAGGCAGCGATCGGGCCTTTCGTGCGGGGACTGATCGGTGCCGTCGGGCTCGCACAGCTCGCCGCCACCGGTAATGCCGCGCTGAACGGTGTCGTCGCGGTGGCGATCGGGATGGGCATCGCCGCGGCAGTCTTCGCGGCGGCAGGGGCGTGGTTGTCGTCGCTGGCTGGGTGGTTATACTCCGCGCTGGGCGTGGTGGCCGCGGTGCCGGCGGTGGTGACGTTTGTGCGGTCCAATGGATGCCTGCAGGGTCCTCCGCCGCTGCTGCGGTTCTTGGCCGTGTTGCTCTTGGCCGCGGTGGCAGGCTTGACGTTTGCCGCCAGCTTCCTGATGAGCCGACGAGCGCCTGGCTCGGCAACCGGGCTGGCGTTGTACGGTTCAGTCCAGATCCTCATAGCCGCTGCGACATTCATCGCTGGCAACGAGTCGTCGGGAAATCTGCTCGCGTTGGCCGCCATGGTCGTTGGGGCGGCGCTGTTGGGCTGGTTCGTGGTGAAACACGGCGAGGCCGTTTTGGGCGTCGCTGGCGTGGCGTTTGGCATGCAATGTATTTACGCCGCGGCAGCGGGTGGAGGAGGCTGCGGGGGCACAAATTACAGCGGCGCCGTTCTGCTGATCGTGTTCTGCGGGGCGTACTTCGCGACCCGGGCGGTGTGCGCCCCCTTCAGGGCGCGGCGATGACCGGCAGGAGGCGGAGAAAATGAGTGGCCCCAAAGGCGGTTCCTATCAAGTCGAAATCGCTGAGCAGCGCGAAGCGCGGATGCTCCGCGACGCGAAGGCCGACTATGCGCGCGCCCAGAGCGCATGGGAATCGTCGAACGTCTTGCTCTCGGCCGTGAGGGCCGTCAGCGGGGAATCGCTCACCTCGGCGCGGCCGACCGCGCCACCTGCCGACGCCGATTCGTCGGCCTGTGCCCGCGCTGCCGCAGAGTTACAGGAAGCCGCGGATGCGGTCGCGGCTGCGGCGACGGCGGCCCGCGAGCGGGTTGCTGCCCGCCGCCACGCGGCCAGTATCGCCCGCATCGTCGACAGCCTCGGGGCATCGTCACAGACGGAGACCCCGAAAAGGGCGACTGCACAGCGCCGAGCCCATGCCGCGACGTCGCCGGCGTCGGCCACCGGCGCTATTGACCGGGTCGGCACCGAACAGCGCGTGCGGCGACGCCTCGACGCACTAGCCGGCCTCGACCACGACACCGCGCAGGTGGAGGCACTGGTCAGCGACATCGCGGCCGCGCGATCCCAGTCGCGGATCGACCTCTTGGTTCGCGAGTTGGATCTTGTCGTCGACGATGCGCGCGCGGCCGCGGCCCGCGTCGCCGACATCCGCACGGTGCGCGCTGAGTTGTCGGTATTGCAGGCCCGTGTCGCCGAGCTGGGCGGACCCGTCGCGACCCGGCTTCGTGACCGCATCGCCCGCCTGCTCTCCGAAGAGGTCACCAGCATGCCCGACGACTTGCCCGAGCTGGTCGAGGAAGCGGTTCGGCACGCCGATGCTGAGGCTGACCGGTTGCACGTGGTCAGGGTGATGAATGCCGCGCTGGAAAGCCTCGGCTACCGAATCGGGCCCGAGTTCGCTACCGAGCTCGGGGGAGAGCGGGCCACGGCCTACGCCCGCAGCGGATCTTCGCGGTACGGCATCAAAGTGCGACTCGAGCCCGGATCGGCGCGGTTCACCGCGCAGGCGGTCAAATCCGATGCGGCACTGACCAGTCCGCAGGAAGACGTCGCCGCCGAACGCAACTTCTGCGAGGCGCTTGACTCGCTGGTCACCGTTGCCGCACGCGACGGCGTCAAACTCGACATCGACATCCGTGCCGCGGCCGGCGCGCACGGCGTGCAACAGGTCAGCGATGTGCAACTGGGCGGCCTGAGCCGGGCTGCCGAGGATGCGCAGGCTCACCAGGATCCCGCCGCCGAAATGATGCACCGGCGATGACCTCAGCAGAGACCGATATCCGCCCGGCGTGGATTCGCGAGATCGACCTGGCCACGCGCATGCACCCGCAGTTGATCTTGAGCGGCAACCTGCGCGACATGTACCTGCTGGAAGACCCCGAAGGTCGTTGCTGGCCGATGCCGATCATCGACGCGGTGTGGTTTACGCTGCGCCGCCAGGGTTTTGCAGCACTGCTGACCTACACGCATTCAGCCGGGCTCGCCGTGGTACCCGACGCGAGCGGCTCCTTCCAACCGGATGCCAGCCGGGTCCTGCAGGCAGTACCCAAACTTGAACTAGGCCAACGGTTGTCCTGGGATATGCTGCGACGTCTGCTCGAAGCAATAGTCACGGTGCGCCCCGGCGTCGACCCGGGCCCGCCCATCGCGCTGATGTTTCCCGACGCGGGACGGCTCTTCGACGACCGGCTCACCGAAGAGCAGCGTACGTTCTTGGCGGCGGCCAACCAAATGGCTTATAGTGCAGTGCGTTTCGCGAGCAGCTATCCGGTGGTGTTGTGGCTGGTCGATCGTCCCGGTGAGCTGCCGACCTGGTTCGGCTCCGGCAACCACGCCATCCGCACCACCGTCGTACCTGACCCCGACCTGTCGGCCAGGATGCAGATGTGCGCGACCATGCTGCCCCGCGTGCCGGGGTTCCCCGCCGAGGAGCGGGCAGCCAAAAGCCTCGTCGCGTCCTTCGCCGAGCTGACCCATGGCATGCACTGTCGGGCGATCCGCGACATCTGCGCACTGGCGTCGGCCAGCAACCTGCCTGCCACCTCGATCGCGGATGCGGTCCGCACCTACCGCGTCGGCGTCCCGGACAATCCCTGGACCAAACCCGAACTGCGCGAGCGCATCGCCGCCGCCGAAATCCAGCTCCCGCAACGGGTCTTAGGCCAACCCCACGCGGTGATGCGCACTCTCGATCTACTCAAACGCGCCGTCATGGGCCTCGGGGGTGCCCAGCTGCGCTCGGGAACCGGCAAGCCCCGCGGCGTGCTGTTCTTCGCCGGGCCGACCGGGGTCGGAAAGACCGAACTCGCCAAAGTCATCGCCGACATCGTCTTTGGAGACGAAAACGCCTATCTGCGTTTCGATATGAGCGAATTCGCCGCCGAACAGAACGAGGCCCGGCTGATCGGCGCACCCCCCGGCTACATCGGCTTCGATGCCGGCGGGGAACTCACCAACGGGGTGCGCTCACGACCCTTCCAGGTCATCTTGTTCGACGAAATCGAGAAGGCGCACCCCCGCATTCTCGACAAGTTCCTTCAGATCCTTGATGATGGACGGCTCACTGACGGGCGCGGCGCCACAGTGCATTTCACCGAATCGATCATCGTGTTCACCACAAACTTGGGCATCATCGTGGCTGGGCCCGACGGCGCACCGGTCAACAACGTCACCATGGCCGATTCAGCCGAAACCATCGACAGCAAGGTCCGCGAATATGTGGAGGTCTACTTCCGCGAGCACCTGGGCCGGCCCGAGCTCTACAACCGCCTGCGCGAAGGCGTGGTGGTGTTCGACTTCCTACGGCCCGACAGCTTGAACCAGATCGCCGACACTTCAATCTCACGCGCGCTGGAAGCCGCATCCAACCGCATCGGCGCATCGATCGTCATCTCGGCACAGGCGCGTGAGGAGATCCGGGCCGCGGCGACCGCCGATTCTGCCAATGGCGGCCGCGGTGTCATGTCAGCGATCGAAACCATCCTGGTCAATCCGCTTTCGCGAGCGCTGTTCGCCGCGACGAACACCGCGGCGCCGCAGGAGATCACCCACGTGAAAAAGCTGGGCCAGAACTGGGAATTGGAGTTGCGGGGATGTTAAGAAT
This sequence comes from Mycobacterium sp. NGS58, assembly GCF_059812385.1. Taxonomy (NCBI): domain Bacteria; kingdom Bacillati; phylum Actinomycetota; class Actinomycetes; order Mycobacteriales; family Mycobacteriaceae; genus Mycobacterium; species Mycobacterium sp. NGS58. The sequence goes on from NZ_JCALCO010000009.1 coordinate 80,353, forward strand.
CTCCCGACTGCACTATCCGGTGACGGTGTTGGGCCCCGGAACCCGGGCGGGGATCTGGGTCCAAGGATGCGCCCTTGGCTGCCCGGGCTGCGTGTCCCGCGATACCTGGAGCCATGGCGGCGGCGTGGCGATGAGTGTCACCGCAGTGCTGGCCTGGTTCACCGACATCTGTGACGGCGGGCAGGTGGACGGCGTCACCATCAGCGGGGGCGAACCCAGCGAGCAACCCGAGTCCTTGCGGCTTCTAGTGGAGGGCATCGACATGCTGCGTCACCGCGGCGCGTTCACCGGTGACATCCTGTGTTACACCGGCCTGGAGGAGGCGGAATTCCACCAAAGATGCCCTTGGGCACAAGATCTCATTGACGCCATCATCACCGGGCGGTTTCAGATCACCGAACCGACCTCGCTGCTGTGGCGCGGCTCCGCCAACCAACGGCTGATCCCGCTGAGCGAACGCGGCCGGCGGCTCTACCAGGATTATGTGGACGCCACCGCCAGCGAGCCACAGATGCAGTTCAGCGTCAGCGACGGACAGGTGTGGATGATCGGAATCCCAGGTCGGGGTGACCTGCAACGACTGCAGAAGGCCCTACGTGACGACGGAGTCACATTGAAAGAGGTGTCATGGCAACCACGATGATGTGCCCGGCCCACGGGCCGGTCGAAGGCCAGTCCTGCATCCCGGGATGTCTGGAACCGTTACAGCCCTATGTCACCCCGGCGGCCGAATCCCCGGCCACTTGTGAAGCCGCGGGCTGCGGCATGCCGCTGCCCTGCCCGCTGCACGCCGCCGGCCCCCCCGACGCCGGTCACCGTGAACTGGCCGCCTACCTCGCGGCCCCGCGCCCCACCGCGAGTCCTGGCACACCGGTCGGCGGTGGCGCGCTCGAGTTCCCCTGGGGCACAGTTACTGTTCCAGCCAGCGGATTGACGGTGGGCCGCAATTTCGGCGCAGTGTGTGGCGCGCAAATCGACACCTTTGACAATGTCTCGCGCGAGCACGCCAGGATCGTTCTCGAGGACGGTCAGCTGTCCATCGAGGATCTCGATTCCACCAACGGAACCACCATCAACGGCATCCCTACTACCCCCGGCCGCCGACAACCCTTGTGCCACAACGATGTCATCGGCTTCGGCAATCGTCTGTGCGCCACCGTCACCGTCACGAGGGCACGCGAATGAGAACGCTCACCGTGACCGCCTTCACCGACACCGGGCTGGTCCGCAGCCGTAACGAGGACGCGTTGCTCGTGGCGGGATGGATGTGCCAAAGTGCGGTCGGCGCTCTCGTGGCCATGCAGATCGAGGAGGCCGCCAGTCCCGTGGTCTGCGCGGTCGCGGACGGGATGGGTGGGCACGCCGGCGGCGATCTGGCCAGCCGGATAGCGCTGGGGGTCATAGCCGATTCCGGTCAAAGCTGGCGCACATCGGACGATGTCACGGCGGCCCTCATCGACGCCAACGAGCGAGTACGCAGTAGCGGTGCCAACTCTGAGTTGCGCGGCATGGGCACCACCATCGCCGGCGTGTGCGTTCAACCTGACGAAGTCATCGTATTCAACATCGGCGACAGCCGGGTGTACACCATCAACGACGGCTTCTTGCAACAAGTCTCGGTCGATGATGCGGTCCTTGCTACCGGTGGGCGGCCCACCAACGTGATCACCCAGTCATTGGGACAACCCAGCCCCGTGACCCCGCACGTGCACTCCTTTGCCCGCGACGGCGCCACCTACCTGATTTGCTCTGACGGCGTCAGCGGCGGGCTGTCGCCGGCGACCCTGCGCACCGCCGCGCTGCAGCCCAACTCTTGGCAGTGCGCGGCATCGATCATCGACTCCACCCGCGCCAACGGCGCCGAGGACAACTTCTCGCTGATCCTCATCGATGTTCCGGATGTCGCACCCCGCACCGAAGCCGTTGCGACACAAGGGAAAGTCCCCATCGACGCGCTGGACTCCGCAGCCTCCCCACCGATACCGGACAACGGACAGCGTGCGCCAGCCACGCCTCCCGAACCTCAAGGCGAACGCCCATGACCCACGAGTGGAACGATCCACCCCCCAGCACGCCGCGATTCCCCGACGCAGCGGTGACCCCCGAGCGCCCGGGCGCCCGCGACTGGCTGCGTCGGGCACCCGGCAGGACCACCGGTGACGTACAACCGCCTACGAGTCGTGATCCGCGGCCGCCCACCACCCGCGACGTGCGCCCTCCGACGTTGCGCGACCGCCACGTTCCGACCACGCGCGACAACCCCGGCATCGGGACGCGCCGCGACGATCCGGTTGACACTTCTGATCGCCTGGGCCCGGTCAGCGACCTCGTGCTGCCCGACTACCTTTCCCGCGAATACGACGTCGCCGAGGAGTTCGACTCCGGGGGCGAGGCCGACGTCGCGCTGATCCGCCGCCGCCGCGATGGTCATCTCAACGTCGTCAAGATCTACCGCCGCGGAATCACCTTGCCGCAGGGCTTCGTTCAGCAACTGGCCACCGCCGATCCGGCCCATGTCCTGCCGGTAACCCGGTCAACCTATACCGGCTGGAAGACACCCCGGTTCATCGAAGTCATGGACTACCTCCCGCAAGGCTCTCTGGAAAGCTTGTTGCAGCGCACCGGCGGCACCATGACCGGCCTCGCCCGCGACATCCTCATCGAGATGACCGACGCCCTGGATTACATCCACAACCAACTGCACATTGTGCACCGCGACATCAAACCCGCGAACATCCTTATCCGCAGCCGCAACCCGATGGATCTGGTGCTGGCTGACCTCGGCATCGCCGCAGAGCTGGCCGAACTGCGCCGATCCCGCCGAGAGACCACCGGCGGCATCAAGGGCACTCTGGTCTACCAGTCACCTGAAACTCTCAACATGAGCGACGCCGGCGCCGCGCGCGACTGGTGGGCACTCGGGATGACGCTGTGTGAAGTGCTTACCGGCGTGCACCCGTTCAAGGACAGCCGCGGCAACCCGCTGCGCGACGAGAACATGATCCGCCATGTCATCACCATGGGTTCGATCGATCTGACAATGATCACCGACGAACGTTGGAACATGCTGTGCCGTGGGCTGTTAACGCACGATCCCGATCACCGATGGGCGGCCCCGCAAGTACGGGCCTGGCTGGCCGGGGATTCACCGCCCGTGGCGGCACACCGGCCGCAACACGGATTTTTCGAACACGCTGTGCGGCCGTATCGGTTCGTCGACGGAAGCCGGTTCACCGACCCGGCTGCACTGGCCTCGCACATGGTGGCGCACTGGGAGGAAGCCGCGCGGGTGTTCACCTCCGAGGAAGAATGCACGACGCTGCGCACCTGGATCCGTGAAGAAGTCAACGACACTCACATCGATGTGAATTCACTGCTCCCGATCGCAGGCGGCGACAAGTCACGCGTCGACACGCGGATCATCGAGTTCACCGCCCACTACCTTGGCGGCCAGGACCTGACCTTCCGAGGCGCCCGCATCAGCGCGCGAGATCTCGCCGGACGCTATGTCCAGGCCTCCGAGCATTGGGAACAGGACGAGCTGCTCGCGACGCTAACCCCGGCCGTCGCTGCCGCGCTGGCCGACACGCAACGCAACGACACCGCCGGACCTGCCGGCCAATCGGACGAGTACTACGCACTGGCCTCGTTATCCAGATTCGCTGAGCGCCTCGATCACACGATCGATGAAGCCCGCGCGCAGATCAGCCGTGGCGCAGCCAGTTGGGTCGAAGGCGTCGACGTCGGTACGGCGGTGCGTGACGGCCTACCGCTCTGCGTGGCCCGGGCCCGCGGCCTGGCCAGGGCGGCGCTGCTCTCGCCGGGCGCCGCCAGAGGAATCCGCGATGAGTTCGCGCGAATCCGTGCCCGCTCGCCCCAATGGTTCGCCGAGCTGTGCAGCACGGCCGCATCACACCCCGCGTCCGGCGCCGCTGCACGTCCATCTTCGGAAGCCGATCACGACGAAATCGCCCTCAAGGCGCTGGCAGTCACGCTGGCCGACCTTGCCGCCATCTACGATCAGGCGGCTACCACCGCCCTCGTGCAAGCCGAACGTCGACGCGCGATTGCCCGGGCCGAAGATCAACGTCGACAAGCCGAAGTGCTTGCCCAAGAACAGCAAAGCGCGGAGCGGGCTCGTCTGCGCACCAGGCGGGACCGCGACGGCCGGGCCTTAATGTGGGCAGTGGGGTTATGCATCACTGTCCTCATTCCCCTCGGACTGGGCTATTTCGTCATGGGCAAGACACCACTACTGAAGCCCAACCCTGCCGTATTGACTGACGACGTACGCAAGTTCAGCGACCACTTCCCGGCTTACTACCTGGCTGGGGTGTTTTTCATCCTGATCGTGTTGGCCGTCGCACTATTGTGGCCCCCGGTGCAAGGACGGCCACTGTCGACGGGAATCGGTGTCGTCGCACTTATCGGCGCGATCATGGCGGCCAATCACGCCAGCGGCAGCTGGGACGGCGCCGAAGCCAAGGCGATCGATCGCCTTTCGAGCACATCCTTTCCCTTCGACAAGCATTACTACACTTGCAGCTCCTCCTATTTCGACCTGAACTTCAAGAACGGCGATCACCAGATGTGGCAGAATTACCTGGCCAAAACCACCGATCTGGCGGGGAGCGCGTGCAATCGGGTCGTGGTGTACAAGGGCTGGAACCAAGTCGGCGTATTCACCCTTTCCGACGGAGACACTTTCGTGGCCAATAGTTGGGACAACACCAATGTCTCGCGAGGCGGGTTTACCCTCACCGACATCTTCATCAACATCAAAACAGCCAAAGGACGTCAACTGCGCTACAGCCTTGACGGCGCCCAGCGCAACGACTTCGCGCTGACGTGATGCAGCACGATGACTCCTTCACTTCAACTTACTGGTGATAGCTGGTTCAACCAGCGTCGCGGTCCCTTCAGAAGAACTCTGTACGCCGAGAAGCTACGTTCGGGAACTTTAGTTGGACGCGCCAGTTCCAAGCTTACGGTGGCACAACGGTTTCCGAGATTAAATTCCGATCAGTGCACGCGAGAGCTGAAGGACCGGCTGGCGGTATGGATGCGAAGGGGCGATACCACCCTAACGCCGAACTTCGCCACTATGACAAAGGTCAACAAGAAATGACAGGAGGGCAAAGAGATGGGAATGACAGACGAATTGAACAAACGCTCTGTCGGGGGAGAAACTTTGCAGCAAGTGCAATAGTACGAGCTCCGTATGCAACCGGCGCGGCGGATATTGAGAGTAGACGCTAAGTCGGGCCAGAAGCCATGGATCAGGGCGGCGCATGGGACGGCCGATCCTTATTTAAAGGCGAAATAAGAAAGAATCCTGTAATGGAACCGCAGCTTGAACACTACGAAACGACCACGTTGGACTGGCAAGCGCTACGGGCCTTGTCGGTCAGAGCGGCTCAAGAAACTCCGATCCCGCCAGCGCCAGGCCTTGGGTATTTGAGAACAGCCGAACAGTTTGTCGACGTCTGCGGACCGCACTGGCTGCTGGATTATGCCTTTAACCGGTACGACAGCCCTGGCAGTGATCCAAAGGAGGAGGAATACGAGCAGCATCTGTACGTCCTTTCGCTCAACGGCGATCTTCGACTTATCAGGTTCACCGAACGGAGCGTCACGGGGCGTAAGGCCGACGGCCAGTGGTGGTTTCGCTCGCAGAAGGAGCACAGCTCCGCGCCGATGAGCGACCGCCAAGCCGAAGACTTTGACTTTCAACGGCGCGCCAGCCAGCAGGGGGTCAATTGGGGTGACGTCCTGCGCGCGGCCGACAGTGCGCTGCTGCACGAGAGTAAAGGAGATGGCTTGCGTCGGCTGCTGGAGGACCTCCGGACTGGCCGGGTCCGACAACGAGAGACCTTGTCTCCCTTCGATCAGGACGCGGGCAGCCGCTGTACGCTTCCCCCTCTGACTGACTTCCATCTCACACCTGACCGACGCGCCCAATTGCTGGCTACGGTTCATCAGCAGCAAAGCAAACAGGCCGAAGTCGAGACGCGGCGCGCCCACGTAGAACGACGACGGGAGTCGATGAAAACGGTCGGCAAACTGCAGACATTGGCGGGAATAGTCGCGGTAGTTGGCCTTCTCCTGGGCCTTTGGAGCCTAGGTCTCCGTTCTTCCAGGCCGGATCAATGGGTTGAGTTCACCAACTTCCCTTGGTTCATGATTGCTTTAGCGATGCTTGTTGCATGGGGCATCCTCCGGTGGGTGAAGAAGACCCTGTAAAGGGCAAGCGGACGATGGATGTCAGATGCCCTCAGCACGCGCCCGGGTAAATGGTGCTGCCGGACAAGACAGCAGCTGGGCCGCCGCGGCTACCGGGCCACTGACAGTAGGCTTCCGCGAAACAGAATCACGTCTTGCCTGCGGTGATGTGTTGTGCGCCGTCAGGGTTTCCACCCTGGGGCCCACTGATAAAGGTCGGCAGTTTTTAGCTGCGCGATGGATCAAGGCTGGTCTACCACTGGGGGGCAAGCGACACTGCCCCGCGGAACCTCAAAGTTCCACATCCCGAGGACACCCATGCACGGGAGAATTGCCGGTACGGATCGCTTAAAGGGACATGCCGCGGCGAGCGGCGGCTCGCCTCGTGGTGTGGGGTTGTGTCGTGCAGAAATGGCCAAATCTGTGATCGGCTGTGCTCCTGTAGTTGTCGTGATTTGTGTCCACCTTTGCTGACCGCGCACGGTTCGCCGGTGTCGCACTACGTGTTGGTTCCACTCCACGCGGCCCCGGTGTGGTCGGACATTCGTTCCGGAGTTCGGTCGTCGCTGTAGAACCATTCGGTGGGTCCGGCCGGATTGAAGCCTTCGGTGGGCGCATTGGCGGTGGGTGCGCCTGCTAAGGCGTGTCGGCCGAGCGGGTGCCTCCACACCCATGCCGCGAGGCCGCCCAGCAGTGCGAGCACCGCGGCAAGACCGCCGATGACCCACGGCAGAAGGTTGTCGTGTGGGGGGGCAGGCTTCTCGACGGAGGTGTTGATCCAATCCCGTCCATCGTTCCACGGGCTCACACCCGGCAGCTGCTGTGTCTTTTGAAGGGTGATGTGTGGAGTGCCGCCATCCGGATCAGCTTGTATCTCACCGCTTCCCAGTGTCGAGTCGTTGAGCATGACGACATCGCGTTGCCCCGCCGGCAGCGTGTCGTCATGGCCGACCTCGGTGACCCGGTCCACAATCACCGTCTGACCGGCGTTGGCGAAGTCCACCGGCACTCCGGAATACGTCGACGGCGTCCACGGTTGCCAATCGACTGGCGGGGGGCCGGTCCAGTCCACCGGGGGGATCCAGGCGCCACCCAAGAAACTTCCGACCGAGAGGAGTTCGCCTGCCGCCACGGTGAACGGAAACACTCCTGGGGTGGCCATGTTCAGCAGTACACGACCGCCGGGCGGCACCGAAACCGTCTGGTAGGCACCATTACAGAAGTACCGGAAGGTGACGTCATTACCGAGCGGATTGAACAAGGTGGGCCGGTGGTACTCGTCGTAGTCCACATAGTCCCAGTGCTGCGGGTGGTAGACCCCGTCGTCATGGTGAACATTCGCGCGGACGGCTGCCTGGACTTGCTCATTGAAGTTCGCGGTCGGCGGCGGTGGTGGTGGCTGCGCTGGGTCGATCAACGTGGCGGGCGCCGACCGGGCGGCCTCGACCGCCTCATGTGCGACCGAAATAGGCTCGGGGGGTATGGCGACCGGCACCGTGGCCGAGGTGCCTTCTGCGTGCAGCACCGCGCTTTGGCGACCGCTCGGTCCGGTAGTGCTCCAGGTCGGACTCACGCCTGGGCCCGTTCCGGCCCGGGTGGTGGCGCCCGGCTCGGATGCCCGAGGTGTCGCGGAAACAGTGGAGATAGGGCTTGGCGCCGAGGCGCTGATGGACGGTTCGCCGACCGCTGGAGCGCCGCTGGGCTGCGGCCTTTCAGTGGGGTGGGCCGCCGCTGATGTTGCCGTCTCGCCCGGGCTCGGCGAGAGGTCACCCGATGGTACCGGGTGCGTCGGTGTAGCCCTCGGCTCGGACGGTACAGGCTCGGTCGCCTCAGTGTGCCGCGGCGGCGCCGGCGTGACCGTGTGTTCCGCAGGTGGCGGTTGGGTATAAGTGCCGTTGTGCTGCACCGACACTGGCGGTGGTATCTGAGTGGCGGTTCGCTGCACGGGCGGTGGCGCCGCCTGCTTGGGTGGATTAATCGGGACCGGGGCCCGCATCTGAGTGTGCTGCTGGGGCGGGAGCGCAGGAACGGGCGGCGGCTGCGGCACGATGGGTGTCGATGGGGACGCCGCGGCCGGTGCCGACCACGGCAGAACCGACAATGCGGCAGCTGCGGAGGCCACCGCCGCGACCTTCCTCAATGCCACGACAGACGCGTACTGGGTCACGTCTCGCCTCCTTCGACAACCTGACACCCATGCGACCGTCCATTTAGGACCGCGCTCTCTATACCGTCAATTTTGCCGAAGCACCTTGTCTCGGCATTGCCGAAAAACAATGGCGTTCACCGCCAGTGGGCTTCTACCGCCCGACTTAAAGGGGTTAGATGGGCGGCATCGGTCTGTCAGTGCGGGCCGCGGCGGCTATGGCCGAGTGACACGCGGTCCGTTTGACTGATGCCATGGCGTGTCGAACCGACCTGTGATCGTTCTTGCCTCTGCGTCAACTACCAGGGGGCGCCATCCACGAGGACGGTGCATCGTATTGCTAGTGTTCTGGACGCGCGAATTATCGACGTCTATAGCGAGCCGGCGGCGCCAACTCGTCCGGCGCTCGTCCGAGAATGACGGATGCGTTGGACGACAAGCCGTTTGTTTCCTGCTCGCTGAATTCCGTCGACGCCGCTGCGTCGACCAGATGCGCCAGATCAGGTGTGGTCCCGAATTTGAGGCCCGGGTTTGAAATCGCAGCGCTCGAAGGGTCCGACGATCGATGGACGAATATAGCGGCTCGTCCCTGTAACAGTGATTTACTGAGCAGAACAGACAACTACGCGCGCCGGGCGGATTGCCGCGCTTGCAACAAGAGCTAAGTAACTACAACCGCTAGGAGCTTTCGTGCCAGACTAGACGGAAACGCGGCCCGGCGAGTCCGCACGGAGACGTCGTCGGAGTGGCCGGCGCAGACCCAGGCTGTGCGGGTCACTTCCATAAGCCACCATGTTGGCTGCACACCTGGCCGGTGGCGTCGCATGTCCTGCAGTTGACCCGGTTTCCGAAGTCGCTGATACCGCCGCGGCCATTACACTTCTGGCACTTCTGAAGCGGTCGGTGGCACTTGGTGCATTCGCTCACGGCAAAGACCTTCCGGGACAATGTGATCGGGCATGATCGGTGGCTCGACCATCATTGCACAATCATCGCGTTGGCGTTGCCATATCGCAATACGTCGTTCGAATGACGGCGCCTCGGGTTCTCCCGCCGTATAGACACATTGCTGGTGAGGCAACGTCAGTCGGTCGTGAATTGTGTCGGCTCTTCAGTGGACGGATAGTTTGGTGGCGTCAGCAGGTTCGCCGCACGGCGGACGGTCAGTCTAACTATCTAGAGATGCCACGGAGTTTGTGGCCTGCCTTCTTCGCCTTCGCGATGACGGTCTTTGTTGTGGCCGTCACTCCACGGGTGATGTCGAAATGTCAAAGCCGGCCCAAACCTCCCAAAAGGTGCGTAGACGTCGGCTTCGGCCGTCCGATGGCGGGGCTGGCTCCTCACCTTTTGTTTCCTTTGTGCGAGCGCGGACGTCGACTCCGGTACTCAATCAGCGGCGCCCGAAAGCTGCGAGTCGCGACGTAAATGAGCGAACATCTCACGTACCGCCCCGCCTCACAGTATGGTCGGCTCACCAACCCGGAACTGAGTTCGTGCTGGCGGGTCGGCCCCGTTCGTCGCTCGATTGGCGGATACCCATCGCGCCAGCCGTGTGCAATAGTCCAGTAACGGCAGCGTGACAACAGAAAGGAATCGTTAACATGAAATGCACCAAATGCCATGCGCCTCTGCATGATTGTCAAGGATGCAACGGGGGGCGCAGCAATCTCACCTGCAACAAGTGCAGCAATACGGGACTGGTCTGCAACACGCACGGTGGCCACTGGAAGTGACTCCTGGTGGTTCCCTGTAACTTCTGCGATGCCCCACCGTTGCAATGATCGCCTTGCCCGGATCGTCGGCTGGGATTGGAGTCCGATTTCTCAGCGCCGCTTCCGCAGGCCGCTGGCGAGTTCGGATCGCGTGAATTCCTCGCCTCCGGGCATCGACTGCGGTAGGTCGACGAGCATGCCGCGCAGCAGATCGAGCCGGAGCTGGTCGCGACTCCCATTGGCTAATGCCCACTGGATGCCGGCTAACAGGCCTCCCTCACGGCACAACTGCTCGACCTGTTTGGTCGCCGACCGCCGCTGCATAAGGCCGAACCCGCCACCGGCCCAGACTCCTACCGTTATGCTCTCCAGGTTCAGCAGGGCGGAAAGATTTTGGGCCGGGCCTTTCATGAAGCTCTTGGACGCGCGCGCTGCGTCAAATGCCAACACCCCGTCGGGGCGCCGGATACTGGCCACCTCGGCAGCGATCACCGCGGCGCCCCATTCGCCGGCCACATCGTGGGCGAGCCGGATCAGGGCGTCGCCCTGGTCGGGTAAGTCGTAGGCGGGAGCGGCGGGCTGTGCCGCGGGCGGGGTTGGCGCGCCGAAGGCTGAAACTGGTGCTGCGGCAGAGGAGTTTGTGGCGACGGTGGGTGTGCGGCCGAGCTTCGACTCGAGACTTCCCAATTTGGCACGGAGCTGGTCGGCGCGCTGGCCCGCTGTGTTCAGCACATCGTCGTCGGCGGCCCGTACCGCTATGCCGTGCGCTTGCGCCGTGGCCGTGACGCATTGGTTCACCGCCGGATCAGCCAGGGCCAGTGCCGCCAGGATGCCCGGTGACAGCTGGCGGTTGCGGCGGATTGCGCCCCGGTATTCCACTTCCGCGGGGATACGCATGTCGGCGTGCCGGTCGAGTTGCTCGTGGGCTGCCGCGACCACCATCGTGAGCAGCGCCTTCGAGAGCGCATCGAGGACCCGACGGCGGCCGGGGAACCACGGCACCGGAAGGGTGCTGATCTGGTGAATGAGGGCGTCAGACAACAGGTATTCGACGACATTACGCGTCCGGACCTCGGTGACCGATGCCCACTCGATCGCATCGTGATCAAACTCGATCGTGCGCTCGGTAATGGCCAGGCCACCGTATCGGTCAAGATTGCGCACCAGCCCGCGCGCCGCGGCCGGCATCCGAGGGTGTTCGGCGAGGAGGTCGCCGATCCCTATCGACCACCGACCACGTACCGGACCCGGGGGTGGTCGGCGGCTCGCAAGCAACGCACGAACGCGGCTGACCTCTTCAGCGACGTCGGCATCCGACGCCCCGACTTCGGCCTCGTCAGACTGCCGGCCGGCCGCCGGGGCCAGGTTGGCCGACAGTTGCTCGATGTGCTGCAGACCCGCTTGCGACGCCTGCTGCGCCACCTGTTTCGCCTGATCAGCAAGGCGCCGCCGAAAGCCTCCAACATCGGGCACAGATGACCTCCTGGTTTTCTCGCTGGGCGCTGTTGCCAGACACAATCCCAGCCTCTGGCACAAACTGCCAGTAGCCGAACATACGGCAGACGCTATCTCGCCGTTCAGCACTTCACCGAACTCGACGTACGAGACCGAGTGCGGCTCAGGGTGTGCGGTGCAGACCCATCCAGTTGGTGACGTCCCTAGAGGCGCTCTCGCACCCGCCTCGGTCGGGTGCTGCGTGGAGCCTTCCATTCATATGCCCATACGCAAGAGCCAGCGCCGATCCCGCAACCGGGCCGAAAGGGCTCGGGCCGCAACCCCAATCGGTGCGCGTAGAACGTCCCATAGGTGAACGGTGGGCGGCCGCACGTTTGGTCTGGGTGAAAACCCCACCCATTCGGCGCCAATCTGGTAATCATTTGCTGCGGCGACTGTTGCGTTCGGGAGTGACGGCCGTTTTTGCCCCAATTGTCAGGAGTGCGCGGATGGGCTCATGCCTATGGCGGTCGGCGCGGTGACCTGTCCGCGAGGTGCGGGCGGTCACCAGCGCAGCGTCGCCGCCGAGCACACAGGCTTGCGTTTGCCTACCTGTGTCGGGTTGGTGCGGGGCTGACCGGAAGGCTTCGAGCCTGTTCCGGTATCGATGTTTCAACGTATCTGAAGGTCTTCATGGAGATTTCGTTAGCTGTCATTGGTGTGGGGACAGTCGGTCTGCTGGCGTCGTTTTCTAGCGGCTTCGGCGCCGGGTTCAAATTCTTCCTCTTCTATGTGGCGGTTGCCGCGGTGTTGGGTTGGGTCCTGTCGGTGCTGGCGCGCCGCCAGAAGGATTCGTTAGTGGGGGCGAGAGCGGACGTCGTCACCGCGGCGGTACGGGAGACGTTTTCCGGCGTGGGCTGGAAGCAGGTCAATGGGGCGGGGACGCTGAATTTCCGGGCCCGCGGATTTGGTTTTGGCGGCTTCAAGGCCAAACCACCGGTGGTCTCGGTTCAGGTCGAGACGCAAGCTGACGGGACCACGCGGGTCAGCGTCTGGACATCGGAGTGGCACTCCCGGATGGGGATGATGGCGCTGTGCGACCGGGTGGTGTCGAAGAGGTTCCGGCTGGACCGCAAGCTGGCTGCGCTTTCGAATGACGGCCCGCTAGCCGCGGCCGGCCGCTACCCCGTCGCGGCGGATCCACGGGTGTCATCACCGCCACCCGCAGCAGATGCCAAGGCGGTCCTGGCCGATCCCGGTCTGCCCGCGGATGATCCGCGCCAGCTGGCACATCGCTTGTTGACCGCGGCCGGCCTGTCATTTCTTGTGTATGGACCCGCTGATGCCGGCGCGTGCTTCGATGCCTTTGCCGGCTTATCGCCGGTTTTGCTGCAGACCGAGCTCCAGGGCAGCAGTGAATGGCTGGGCGGGTTTTCCGGGCAGACCGGGTTTTATTGGTTGTGCTTCGAAAGCAGGTTTGGTTCGGCAATCGCCGTCATCGCGACGGCTGATGGCGATGTCAACTTTTCCACCGAGCACTTTGCGATGCGGCTACGCGAGCTGCGCGAACCATGGCAGTGGGGAATAGGAACCGTCGGCGGCAACGTCCCAGCCGGATTCGCCCGGATCATCGACTCGGCCAATATCGTTGATCTCCCTCGACTCCCCGGATTGCAACACCTCGCAGTGGAAGTGCCACCGCAACTGCAGGCTGACCTGCAACAGGCTGGCTGGGTCAAGGTCGGCGAGGACGGTTTCAAGATCGACGTCCCTGTGGATGCCAGCAGGAACCTGGCCGTATTCTTCAGCCCCTACAACGCTCAGTCGTTTGGGTTGATCGTGCCTATCGACAAGAACGAGTACGTTCCGGCCGAGGTCCGGACTCGATCCTTCGGCCGCTACCAATACGACGTGGTCGGAGAGATGGCGGTGTTATGCAGGCGCTTTCCGACCAGCGAACCAGCCCCTTCGGCTTACACTCTCTGGTCTGAGGCTCACGAGTTGGCCCGCTACACCCACCAACAGTTCGCCGGCGAATCACCCGACCTTTCAACGCCTCCCGCCAGTGTGGGGTCACCGACACCGCGTGGCTACGCCGACGCCCCCGGCGATGGACACATCGGTCCGCCAGTTGGTATCGGGAGTCGTGGATGGGGCACGCCAACAGAAGGAATCGATCGTCCGGGCGGTGTCTCGGCACCGCCGCTATATGCCGGTGCGCCGCTGCCGCGAAGCCTCAATCAGCGTCGCGGGTTGTTGATCGCTGCGGGATTGGCCGTCGTCATAGTCGTGGGGGCTATAGCGATGACATGGTCTGGCAGTAAATCGTCTCCATCGTCCAATGCAGGTATCGCGCTGACTGCGCCGACTTGGGGCCAGGCCAATGGGGCCTCGTCGTGCTCCGCTCTAGCGGCGTTGCACCCGCAATCGACCAGTTTCGGTCCCGAAGGTCTTGCCGTTTCGACAAGAATCTCGCCGAGTTGCTCGGGAGAGGATTTGTTGACCAACAACAGATTTCGCGTCACCGTGGTGAATGCGAACGGACAAGACGTCGCCTCGGGCATCTTTGACCTGGCGTCGCGGCCGATCGCCGTTGGCAGTGGCACATCGGTGACATTCACTTTCCCCGCTGGAACGTATTGGACAACAAAAGATTACCCTCCTAGTCAGCTGAGGATGACGGCCCACAAAGACGGTACGGATTATCAATCTTACGCCGCTGCGGCAAGCACCTCAGCGGTGACCGCCACCGAGGCGGGTACTCCGGAGACGGGACAGCCAGAGGCGGTCGCTCTGGCGGCGTTGCAAGACATCGCATCCAGCGATCGTGCCTACATCGACGCCCAGCTGTTGAATGCGTGGCAACCGCAACTGAGTTCGAAGCGTCAAGGCCTGGTTGCGGAAGGGGCCACCTGGGATGCGAGTGCCATCTTGCGCGAGCACATGCAGTTTCGGCAGCGATTCCCGTCGGCACGCCTCGTGTGGTCCGGCGACTGGCCCGTGTTCAGCGATCCTGCCTGGTGGATAACGGTGGCAGGGGTGCCTTTTGGCAGCGGCCCTGATGCCAATGGTTGGTGCGCCAGCCAGGGTTTCGACCCCGATCACTGCTTCGCCAAGATTCTGAGCCACAACATGGGGTCGTCTGGTACCACACTGAGCAGGAAGTAGCATCGCAAGTCCCGAACTGCCGGCGGCGACTCTATGGTGTCGAATTCAAAAATTTTAAGGATTGTGTATGGCCAACGCGGCCGCCTACGAGGCCAGTTCTTTGGACTGGGAAGCACTACGAGCTCTTGGGAAGCGCGCTGCCCGGGAGACACCGCTCACCCCGGACCCCAGGATCGTCTACTTTGACCGGAAAACGAATATCAATGTCGATCTGCTGGGCCCACATTGGGTGTTGGATCACCGATTCGAAAACTTTGACGATCGACGTCACGCGTATCCCGAAGAAGAGCATGACGAGCTCATCTATGCCCTGTTGCCCGACGGGGAGCTCATGTATGTTCAGATTCGCCAAACCTGCACCGTCTATTCGTATGGGAACAAATACGAGGACGATCACACCGTACGGCGGATGAATGAGTCTGACGTTCTAATCTTCGATTACACGACCAAATACTACGAATACGGATTTGAGACTGATTGCCACGTATGGGGCACCGGCGACCGCGAACGCGGTGACTTGCTGCACGATGCAAAAGGTGCCGGCCTATCGAGGCTTTTGGAAGCCGTTCGCACCGGCGAAGCCAAACTCCCCCTGGGCCCCTCGCAGTTCCACACTGCGAAGGCGCCACCGAAACCCCGTGCCGAAACGTCGCAACCCGCCACCGTGGCGACCTCGTCAGTGTCTGCCAATTCGCGAAGCGATGGTGACTTTCTGGCCACCCTGGCTGCCGGTGCGCTGGCAGTCACCGTTCTGGTGCCGTTTCTCATCGGACATTTCCTGCTGACAAAGACGTTCGTGCTCAAGCCGAATCCGGGGGTCTACGACGGGCAGGCCCGCGGAATCGCGGACCATTTCCTCGCGACGTATCTGGCCGGCCTTCTCCCTATCACGCTTGCTCTGGGGATATTTCTCGTCGCCCGCACCCCGTGGCACGGACGCACCGTGGCGGTCGCCGGTGGTTGCATCGCCTTGGCCGGATCACTGGTCGTGCTGTTGCCGATGGCCATGTCGAAGTGGAACGCGGCGGAGCAGAAAACGATCGCGAAACTGCGTGAGACCGCTTATCCCTTTAGCGGTCACTACTACAGCTGCGGCAACTGGAAGATCCACGCCGAGAACGGTGTTCATGACCCGGAATTGTGGCAAGTGTATTTGGGACAGGTGAAAGGCGCCATTGGCACAGGGTGCAATCAAGTGTGGGTGTATCGGGGCTGGCAGTCAGTCGCCTACTACGACCTACCTCTCGGAGATGTTTTCACCGGAGAGGCGATTGTGAACCACTTCGACTGGAAGCAACCCGTTCGCGAGCGCGGCACCGGGGACATATGGTCGCAGAATTCCACGACGGGCGTACCGATAGCAATGAATCCAATGGGTACCAACGTCGAATTGCCTACGGCGAACGGCCAAATGGTCGATTTCACGCTCGACGTAACCACCACCGACGGATTCAAACTGAAGCGACTTGGCGAACCAGATTGACAACGTGAAAGGAATCAATCATCTATGGGAATCTTGATCCCCTCCAAGGTCGGATTATGCTTCGCGGGAAAAGAGCGACCGGACAGCAGTTGGCAGACGCAGTTACCT
Organism: Mycobacterium sp. NGS58; assembly: GCF_059812385.1. NCBI lineage: Bacteria > Bacillati > Actinomycetota > Actinomycetes > Mycobacteriales > Mycobacteriaceae > Mycobacterium > Mycobacterium sp. NGS58. The sequence continues at coordinate 96,626 of NZ_JCALCO010000009.1, forward strand.
GGGCCGCCACGGTTGAACCTCCGCTTGGCCAGCGCAAGCTGAAGTATCGCAAGGCGCCCGGAATCGGCGCAGGGACGATTTCTCAGATCGACCCAGCCAATGCCGCTCGAGAACATGGGCTCGATACACCGCCGGCCGTCGCTGTTGATGTGGACTTGTGCGGGGCCGTCGTAAGATTCTTGCTCAACGCGACTAACCAAGGCGCCGAAGCCATGTATATGTGTGTGTCCTTCCCGTTAGAGATCGGAACGCCGGCGGTCAACGGCTTCCCTTGGGCCGAGGCCCTCGCCGACCGAACCGCAGGCTTCCTGCGACAGAATGGGATCGACTCCGACATTGGGTTCATCAAGGCGCGGGGCTAGGAGATTCGCGACCATCATCCTTGTCCTCCGAACGGATTACAGACGGCGGACAGATGATGACCGCATGCTTAACCAGGTTTCGGACAAGTAATCGGTATGGGGAGGAAGTGCAAGTGACAAGCGATTTCCCGGCGGGGCTTAGTCGACAGACCATCGAGACGGTAATGGGTCTCGATCCGGCAGTCCTATCCTTCAACAGGGCGAACGATACGGGATCAATGTGGCAAGCAACGGTCTCGGTCGAAGGTGGTGAACCGGTAAACCTCATAATCGATAACGGGATAAATGAGATCTACCTTCAGGCGTTGGTCCGCCTCGACTACGACGAGATAACTGTTGCCGAGAGGAACTTACTCATCAGTGCCGCGATGGAGGCATTGGTGCCCTATGCCACAGTCGGTCTCACCGAGCTTGCAGGCGGCATCTATCTCCGCAGTGCATTCTTTGTCGATCATTCCACCGTGCACGCGTTCACGAACACACTGCAAGGTATCGCTTTGGCCTATGGGGCGTACCTGCGACAGTTGCCGATCACCGCTGAGGCGCTTCGAGGACACGACGACTGAAGACGTTCCCATCCGTCAAGCGTTTGACGAGGAAGCGACGGCGGTGCCACTATGGACCCCGCAAGCACCTCGGTAGGTGAGGCGTCTGCATGGATACAGGCCACTGACCCCGAACGTCGAGAGACGCCCCGGGTCAGGACAGCTCTTCCCGGACCCAAGGGTTGAGCCCAAGTGGCTTCTGGAATGTTCCGGATACGCCGTGCAGTGCCGAAGCTCCGACGAGAGGGGTGCGACCGGCGGTTTGTGCCGTCGGTCATTCTGCCTCTCGTTCAGGTGAATGTAGTGACACCCGCGTGTGTCCCGGCCGTGAGGAGGTGAGGGCGAGATGAGTCCCGGCGATAGTCCCTATCCGAAATCCGTCTTGTCCCGATCCGGTTCCGGCATTTCATTCACCGCCTGACCTTGCTTGGTCGCGCGCAGCTGAGACGCCCTGCCGACGCCGATCGGGCCTCCGTCAGGAGAAGAAATCATGGCTTTTGTTATCACGCACCGTTTTTCCACTGCTTCCCGGATGCGCGGACGCTCGATGCTGCGCGCGGGCCGGTTGCTGGCGAACAGGTTTCACCTGCAGGCCGGCCTGACCCCGCAGGAGCGGGCCAACCTCTACGTGTCGAGGATGCCGATCGCGATGGTCACCGCGTCGCTGGGCGGCCACGCGTCGGGTTCCGACCGCAACCGCCGTTGAACCGCTGCCGCGGCGGCGAGCGGCACAGCGCCGCCCGCCGCGGCAGGTGCGTTGATCGCCGCACCTGCCTCACCGCGCGGTGAGAACCGCTCGAGATAGCGAGGATTCGATGACATCGATCCACACCGGCGGCGGACGCCGCACCCCTTCGCCCGGCCGCACCGCAGACGCGCCGGAAGGCGCACGCTGCGAGGCGCGGCACCCGACCGTGCTGGATTCCGCACACGTCGGCGACATCGTCGGCGCATTCGGGCGGATCGGGCGCGACAAGGACGGGGCGTTCAGTGGACGTTGGCGGCGCCTGCGCACGCTGGCGGTCATCACCGGACCGGGACTGATCGTCATGGTGGGCGACAACGACGCCGGTGGCGTCGCGACCTACGCGCAGGCCGGCCAGAACTACGGCATGGGCCTGTTGTGGACGCTGGCACTGCTGATCCCGGTGCTGTACGTGAACCAGGAGATGGTGCTGCGGCTGGGTGCCGTGGCCCGGGTTGGGCACGCGCGGTTGATATTCGAGCGGTTCGGCAAGTTCTGGGGTGCCTTCAGCGTGGGTGATCTGCTGGTGCTGAACGCCCTGACCGTCGTCACCGAATTCATCGGCGTCTCATTGGCTCTCGGGTTCCTGGGTTGCCCGAAGATCGTCGCCGTTCCCGCCGCCGCCGTGCTGCTGTTCGCCGTGGTTGCCGGCGGATCGTTCCGCCGCTGGGAGAGGTTGATGTTCCTGCTGATTGCGGTGAATGTGCTGATCTTCCCGATGGTGCTGCTGGCGCGTCCGAGTCCGAAAGCGACCGTGGCCGGGCTGATTCCGCAGTTCCCCGGTGGACTCAACTCGACGGCGCTGCTGCTCGTGGTCGCGATCGTGGGTACTACTGTCGCGCCGTGGCAGCTGTTCTTTCAGCAGTCCAACGTGGTTGACAAGCGCATCACCGCCCGCTGGATTCCTTACGGCCGAGCGGATTTGGCCATCGGAATCGTCGTGGTCATGGTCGGTGCGACGGCGCTGATGGCCGTGGCGGCGTTCGGATTGACCGGCACCGCCGATGCGGGGCACTTCACCGATGCGGGCGCGGTCGCCTCGGACCTGTCGAAGCATCTGGGTCCCACCGTGGGGGTGTTGTTCGCGATCATCCTGCTGGACGCGTCGCTGATCGGTGCCAACGCGGTCGGCCTGGCGACAACCTATGCGGTTGGTGATGCCATGGGTAAGCGGCACTCGTTGCATTGGAAGATCCGCGAGGCCCCGCTGTTCTATGGCGGCTACGCGATACTGCTCGCGGTGTCCGCGGCGGTCTCGTTCAGCCCCGACCACATCCTGGGCCTGGTGACCCAGGGTGTCCAGGCACTGGCGGGTGTGTTACTGCCCTCGGCCACCGTCTTCCTGGTGCTGTTGTGCAACGATCGTGCGGTGCTGGGGCCGTGGGTTAATACGGTGCGGCAGAACATCATCGCGTGGACCATCGTGTGGTGTCTGGTGCTGCTGTCGCTGGCATTGACGGCGGCCACCTTCTTCCCCGGCCTCTCCACGGCCACCATCGAGGCAGGGCTCGCGGGTGGTGCGGTGCTCGGCGTCATCGGCGGTGCGGTGCTGATCATCGTGGGCGGCCGGCACCGGAACCTGACCGAGGCGGAAGCCATCGTGCGCACGCTCGGCGGCGGCCTCGACCCGGAGGAGGTCGACGAACTCGAAGACGCCGCGTCGCTGACGCGTGCCGAGCGGCGGGCCGTACGTCGCCAGGACCGGTTGAGCTGGCAGACCCCCACCCTCGCCCTGCTCGATCGCCCAACGATGTCACCGATGCGCCGGGCGGGGTTGTTGACCCTGCGAGGCTACCTGGTGGTGGCCGTCGCGTTCGTGATCATCAAGATCGTGCAGGCGGGCGTTGTCGGGCCGGCCGCGTCATTCTGAGTTGGTCGGCAGCAGAACGATTTTCCCGTGTGTGTGCCGCTGCTCGAGCTCGGCATAGGCGTCGGCGACCCGGTCCAGCGGGTAAGTCGCGGCGATGTCGAATTCGATGGCGCCGGAGACGATCAGGTCGGCCATCTCGGTGAGCACCTCGGGAGTCGAGGCTTCCATGCTGCCCTCGGTCTTGGCGCCCACTTCACCCGCCTTCTGGAACGAGATGATGGTGTCGATCCGCTGGGGCGCCACGCCGAGGTCGGCGGCGAGCTGGACGTAGTCCGGACCGAACAGGTCGATGAATGCGTCGATGCCGTCCGGTGCGGCGTCACGCAGCCGCTCGGCGAGTCCGTCACCGTAGGCGACGGGGATCACGCCATGCGCGCGCAGCCAGTCGGCGTTGCCTGGGCCCGCGATGCCGAGCACGCGCGCCTTGCGCAACACCAGAAGCTGCACGACCAGGCTGCCCACGCCGCCCGCGGCGGCCGAGACGGCGACCGTCTCGCCGGGTTGCGGCGCCACCGCGCGAACGGCCGCGTAGGCGGTCGCTCCGACCACGTATAGCGAACCCGCTGCCTCCCAACTGAGTTGGGGAGGTTTGCGGATCAATTGGTTGACCGGCACCGCGGTGTGGGTGGCGTGGCTGGACCGGCGCATGCTGAAGCCCAAGACCTCGTCGCCGACCGAGAACTCGGTGACCCCGGGGGCCACGGCGGTGACGACGCCGGCCAGATCGCTGCCCTGGCCGGAGGGAAAGCTGGCCGGGAACATCTCGTGCATAGCCCCGACCCGGATGCCGGCTTCCCCGGGGTTTATCCCGGCGGCACGCACTTCGACGACGACCTCACCCGGGCCGGGGGAGGGCATCTCGATGTCCGCGACGTACAACACCTCGCGTCCCCCGTATTGGTCGAACCGTACTGCGCGCGCTGCAGCCGTCATACCGATCTCCTTTTAACGCGAGGATGCTCCGACCCACGCCAGCATAGGCACGTCGAAGTGCTACCCACCGGGCGCCGAGTGGGCATATGTTCGTAGCAGCGAGCTTCACACCATTCGCCGGCGGCGTCGGGAGCCGCGGTGACAGCCGGATACCGATGACACGTGGAAGGAACGTGCGTGGAAGTTGATCGGATCGGCATCGCCGGCTGGGCAGTTGCCATCGTCCTGGTCGGCGCCGCGAGCGCCGGATGCGGCACCGTTGACAAGCCCTCGTCGCCGTCGTCGAGTTCTCCCGCTCCGACCAGTTCGAGCGCGGTCACCGGCCCACCGTCGGGCCAGCCCTCGGACTACGGCTTTCTGCTCATCAAGCCGAACGACGTCGGTGGCGGCCTCACCGCGCCGCAGTCGCCCTTGCTCAATCCCAACAATGCGCCCGGCGTTGCCCAGCTGTTCGCCAACGCGGACAGCAGCCATCGGCTGTGGGACACCATCGTCATCGCCGCCGATCCGCCGGCGGCGGCCGCCGAATTAGCCTCCACCCAAGGCAGTTACAACGGCAAGGTGAGCGGTAGCTGGCAACCGCTCGCCGTCGGCGCCAACGGGGTTACGATTTCGGGTACCTCCCCGGACAACTCGCAAGCGATGACGGTGTTGGTCTTCACTGAAGGCAAAGCGCTGGTCACCCTGGAATTCGACACCCCGCCCAACGAGCCGATCGATCCGGCCGTCGCCCTCGACATCGGTCGCAAGCAGGATGCCGCGATAAAGGCCGGACTACCCGCCTAGCAGCAGCCTTTACACCAAGCCCAGCAATCGAAGATCCGCGACGTACTTGTCGATCAACGCCGCTGACAGATGCGGAATGTCTTCGCCTGCACCGATTTTTGCCGCCCGCACGGCGCCGCGGAACACGTCGGTGGGTGCGGGCGCGCCACGCAGCGGAGTCTCAGGCTTACGGTAGGCGTCCAGCAACGCCAGCACCGAGTGCTGGCGCTGCTTGTCCGGCAAGGCCCGGAGGGCGGTGGTGAACCGGTCCAGCCATTCGTCGTAGTCGTCGATGCGCCGGATGTCGTGCCCGGCGGCGATAAGCCAGTCGACGAACACATCGAGCGAGATGCCGTCGTCATGTGGGTTCATGACGTCGAAGGACCGATAGGCGGCGGAATCCGCGGGGGCCGTGGCGACCCGCTCACCGAGTGTGGCAACCGCTTCGGCCACGAAGTCGGCGGGCAGCCCGTCGTAATGGGCGACCGCCCGGTGTCCCTGTGGATCGGTCTGATAGAAGGAGACCGGCGCGATACCGGTAGTCAGCAAGCTGAATATCAAGCGGGTGAACGCATCGGGCACGTTCAGCTGTCCCGCATACCGGCTGTGCGCCAGGATCATGTCGGATCGGAAGACCGCGACGGGCAGGCCGCACAGGTCGTGCGCCTCGCGCAGCAACACCTCGCCGGCCCACTTGCTGTTGGCGTACCCATTCGCGTAGCTGTCGTCCACGGGCCGCAGCGCGCTGACGGTGCGGATGTCGCCATCTTCGGCGAAGGTGGCCGGGTCGACCGACAGGGCCACCGCGACCGTCGACATATATGTGACGGGTTTGATTTGCGTCGTTATCGCCAGGCGAATCAACTCGGCGGTACCAACCACATTGGGGCCGAAAAGTTGGTCGTAGGGCAGCACGTGGTTGACCAGCGCGGCCGGGTGGACGATCAGATCCACACTCCGCGCGAGGCGCTCCCAGGTGGCTTGTTCCAAGCCAAGATTCGGCTCGCCGATATCGCCGACGATGACCTCGAGGTGGTCGGCGGCCAGCGTGCGAAACCGCTGCAGCAACTGTGGATCTCCGCTGTCGAAGACGGCCTCCAGTCGTTCGGCCGCGGCTGTGGCGTCCGCGGCGCGGATGATGGAGATGAGTTTCCCGTCGGTTTCGGCAAGCCGTTCGAGCCACTCCAGGATCAGAAAGCGGCCGAGGTATCCGTTCGCGCCGGTGAGTAGAACGGTGTTCGGCGTGCCCGTCGCGCGCGGCAGCGCCGGCGCCTGGGCCAGGGTCGTCGCGTCGATGAACTTGTCCAAGGTGAGGTCGGCGGCACGGACCTGCGTCGCGCCCCGGCCGTGCACCGTTGCGAATGTTGGCCGCCGCGACCCCGATTCACGCTCGTTCTCAACGAATTCCGCGAGCTGACTCAGATCGGTTGCCGGACCGGTGATCATTCCGACCGGCACCTCGACATCGAAGATGTCGCGCAGCAGGTTGGAGAATGTCAGCGCCGACAGCGAGTCGCCGCCGAGCTCGATGAACAGGGCGTCGGGGGCCGGTGGTCCGCCGGCCAGGCCGAGCAGCGCCTCGGCGGCGCGGGTGAGGGTGAAGATCACCGGCTGGTCGGCCGCGCCTTCGCGCAAGGCGCGCAGCTCGGTGATCCGGTTTTCGGCCAGTTCCGCATACAGCTGTTCGAGCCGGGCGCCGTAGTGCTCTTTGAGCTTGGGCCGCAGCAGCTTTCCCACCCCGGACAGTAGGCCGTTGTCCTCGCTGAACGGCTCCGTCTCGACCACGAAGTCGACGGGCACCTCGTAGGATTGCAGCTCGGCGAGCTTGGCGGACTGGCGCAGGGATTCGCCCAGGGCGGCCTTCAGGCCGTCGGCGTCGCCGGCGAACTTCTCCGCGGCATCAGCAGTCGGGACGACAACGGCCAACAGATAAGGCCGTTCGCTGTTGCCGTAAACGAAGATCTGGCGCACCAGGGCGGCGCTGGAGAACACCGCTTCCAGGCGTGCTACGGCGACGAACTCGCCCTGGGCCAGTTTCAGCACGTTGTTGCGGCGGTCGACATAGGCCAGCCGGCCGGACTCCAGCTCGGCCATCACATCACCGGTGCGGTAGTAGCCCTCGGCATCGAAGGCGTTCGCCGTGACATCGGGCCTTTTGAAGTACCCGGGTGTGGCGGTCAGCGACTTCACCAGCAGTTCGCCTCGCGGATAGGGCTTGTCGGTGAGGAAGTAGCCCAACTCGGGAACGTCGATGAGCTTGTAGTCCAGCACCGGCGGGTGGGTGATCCGACCGTCCTTCGTCACCATGCCCACCTCGGTCAGCCCGTAGCCATCGAGAACGTGGACGTCCAAACAGGTTTCGATGAAACCGCGCATCTCGGCCGCCAGCGGCGCCGTGCCGCAGAAGGCGGTCACGATACGTCCACCGAGGACCTGCTCGCGCAGCTCCGCCCGCGCTTGCTCCTGCGCCGCGGCGACGTCGGCACCCGCGACTTCGAGTCGATCGACCGCACTCTGGTAGCGCTGGTAGAGCATTTCCGCCACACGCGGCACCAGCCCCATCTCGGTGGGGCGCACCAGATTCCAGTCGTCGAACAGGGTCGACAGGTCGCTCTCGGGAACGAAGTAACTGGTGCCGCCGGCCTGGAACGCCGTCGACAGTGGTATCCGGCCGCCCAGGTGATTCAGCGGCATGAAATTTACGTTGATCACCGGGGTGTCGGTGAAGTCGGGCATCAGCTCGGTGGTCCACAACTTGCTCAGCATCCGCTCGGTGTACATGGCGCCCTTGGGCAATCCCGTGCTGCCGGAGGTGTACATGATCATGGCCAGCCGCTCGTCGGTGTCGCCGGTGAACATCGGCTCCGGCGGCAGGGTCCGCCCCCGTTCGATCACGTCATCGAGGGTCTCGATGGTCACGGCGATGCCGGTGCTCGCCAGCTTCGCCTGCGCGCGAACGAGGGCGTCGCGTTGCTCGTCGACCTCGGGCCGGTAGTCGAAGACTATGACCCGCCGCACCGACGAACTGCCCAGTGCCGCTTCGACGGCGAGGTCGAGATAACCGACACCGGCGGCCAATGTCGAGGGCTCGACCTCTTCGACGATCGGCCTCAGTCGTGCGGCGGTTGCGTTGTGCTGCAGCGGCACCGCCACCAGGCCGAGGTAGGCGCAAACCAGGTCGATGGTGAGGTATTGGGCGCTGGCGAAACCGACGGTGGCGACAATGTCGCCGGGCGCAACGGGATTGGTGGCGTCATGTCGCCATGCGCTCGCGATGGCGCGGACGTTGCTCCACAGTTCGCGGTAGGTCATGGTGTCGAACCGCGGCAGCAGTTGCGCGCTGGTTCGGCCGGTGGCGGGGTCGCTGCTCAACGATTGGGCGCGCCAGCCCAATGCGGGGCGATCGGCGTAGCCTTCGGCGAAGATTTCCAGAATCTGCGGCAGCCGAAGGCCGGGTTCGCGTGCCGCAAGCTGCAGGGCGGGATCGGGCTTGGCGGCGCGAAACTCTTCGTCGTGGGCATCCAGATCGCGGATGCGGTCGGCTACCCGTTGGCGGGCCGCGCTGATCGGGCCTGTAGAGCTAACTTTCGCGTGCTTCGCCTCATCAGTCATGGCCCGCCTCTCGTTCAGATCGTTCGTCTACCGGAACGAACCCCCGTAGGCCAGACTTCCGCCCAATGGTTGTGACAGTCGTCACACAACCACGAACGATGCGTGACGGCGAACCCGGACAGTGCCGAAGATGCAGCGGTGGCGCTCAGGCCACTACCTGAATGGGGTCGCCGACGTTCACCTCGTTGAAGTACCAGGCGGCGTTTTCGGGGCTGAGGTTGATGCAGCCATGGCTGACGTTGGCGTTGCCCTGGGAATCAACCGACCACGGGGCCGAGTGGACATAGACGCCGCTCCAGGTGACGCGCACGGCGTATGAGGCGGTGATCTTGTATCCCTCGGGGGAGCTGAGCGGGATGCCGATGGTCCGCGAGTCCATCACCACGGTGCGCTGCTTTTCCAGCGCGGTGAAGCTGCCGATCGGGGTTGGCCTGCTCGGCTTGCCCATCGACGCGGGCATGGTGCGCAGCACCTCGCCGTCCCTGCTCACGGTGAAGGTGTGCTTGGAGATGCTGGCGACCCCGAGCAGCGCCTCGCCGGTGTCGAAGCCCGTCGTCAGGGCCTGTACCCCGACCGACACGTGGGCGTGGGCGGGCCAATACTGGTCGGGCACCCACTGCACGACGGTGCTCTGGACCCACTGGAAGTGGCCCGGGGTGCCGCCGGGCGACATGACGTGGATCGATCGTTCGGCGGCGGCCCGATCGGCCACCGGAGCGGTGAAGGTCACCACCACCGGGTGGGCCACGCCCACCACGGCGCCGTCGGCGGGCAAAATCGTGGCGACCCGGGGGCTGAGTTGGGGTTGCGGCACGGCGGCGGTGCTCCGGCCGATCGGTGCCACCAGGCCCAAAGCTGTGATCGCGACCATAACAGATAGATAACGAACACCCCGACGCATAACGTTCACCCTTCGAGATGGTGTGGCTAACACACCGATATCCTACTGCTTACCCACTGATCACCGGTTTCAGCAAACGATGACAGCCCGGCTCGCTCGTCACGGTAACGATCCGATCACCGATTGAGTTCAACCGCGTCGGAGCGCTGCCGTGCGGGTATCGACGCGCCGATCGCTGCTGGGACCCGAGCCGCAGTTGCGTGAAACCGTTGGCGAGGCATCGGGTTCCGCAGCGCGACGATACGACCCGCTCGGTGGGGCCGAATTTAGAGGGATAGCCGCAATAGTTGTGGCGCAAACGTTTGGCTTGGCCGGCCTGCCGGCGACGCGTTAGCCTCAGCGGGATCGGCGCCCCTAGGCCGAGCCCGAACCCGAGGAGTGCGGGTGCTTTTCCGTCAACTGGAGTACTTCGTGGCCGTCGCCTCCGAGCGGCACTTCGCCCGGGCGGCCGAGAAATGCTTTGTCTCCCAGCCGGCGCTCTCGGCCGCGATCGCCAAGCTGGAACGGGAACTCAACGTCACGCTGATCAACCGCGGCCACAGCTTCGAAGGCCTCACGCCGGAGGGCGAGCGGTTGGTGGTGTGGGCCAGACGGATTCTCGCCGAACACGACGCGTTCAAGTCCGAAGTGGACGCCGTGCGCTCGGGCATCACCGGAACCCTGCGCCTGGGCACCGTTCCCACCGCTTCCACGACCGCGTCGCTGGTGCTCTCGGCGTTCTGTTCGGCGCACCCATTGGTCAAGGTGCACATCTTCTCCCGGCTGGCGGCCACCGAACTGTACCGGCGCCTGCGCGAGTTCGAGATCGATGCCGCCATCGTGCACGCGACACCCGGTGAGGGCCCCGATGTGAACCTGGTTCCGCTGTACCAGGAGCGCTATGTGCTGTTGGCGCCCGCGGACATGCTGGGGTCCGGTGCGGCGACGCTGACCTGGCCGGCGGCCGCACAGCTCCCGCTGGCGTTGCTCAGCCCCGACATGCGTGATCGCCAGATCATCGACAGAGCGTTCGCCGACCACTCGATCGCGGTCAGTCCGCAGGTCGAAACAGATTCCGTGGCATCGTTATTCGCGCAGGTATCGGCGGGCAACTGGGCGTCCATCGTGCCGCACACGTGGCTGTGGACCTCGCCGCTTGGGCCGGCCATCCGGGCGATCGAATTGGTCGATCCGGTGCTCAAAGCCGATGTCGCCCTGGCCATCAACTCCAGCGGGCCCGGATCGCCGATCGCGCGCGCTCTGGCCACGTCCGCCCGGCAGCTTTCGCTGGACGAGTTTTTCGGTGCGCAGTTGTTGGGCCTCAGCCGCCGGCGCTGACCGCGGCGGGCGATCGGGTGGCCCCGCTGGCCGGGTTCAGGTTCGACAAGTGCCCGCTTTCCACGCCGGCCGACGGGTCGAGTTCGCAGTCGATGAGCGACGGCGCCCCGGAGCCGATCGCTTCGGTCAGCGCCGCGCGCAGCTCCGACGGGGTGGTGGCGTGATATCCCTTGCCGCCGAACGCCTCCGCGAGCAGCTCGTGCCGGGCCCGGGCGTTCAGCACCGTAGGGGCAGGATCGGTGCCCGTCGCGGCCGTTCCCGGCGTGGACTCGTCGCCGCGGTAGACGCCCCCGTTGTTGAGAATGACCACGGTCACCGGCAGCCGGTAGCGGCAGATGGTCTCGATCTCCATGCCGCTGAAGCCGAATGCGCTGTCACCCTCGATCGCGACAACCGGCCTGCCGGTCTCGACCGCCGCGGCGATGGCATAACCCATCCCGATCCCCATCACGCCCCAGGTTCCCGTGTCCAGCCGGTGTCGTGGCAGCTCCATGTCGATGACATTGCGGGCCAGATCGAGCGCATTGGCTCCTTCGTTGACGACATACACGTCTCGGTTGTCCCGCAGCACGGTGCGAATCGCGCCGAGCGCGTTGTAAAACCGCATCGGGTGCGGGTTTTCGGCTAGGCGCTCGCGCATCTTGGCGTCGTTGCGTGCCGTGCGCTCGGCCAGCTCGCCGGCCCACTGCGGCAGCGCCGTGATCGGGTGGGCGGCCACGCCGTCACACAGCGCCGACATCACGGAGTCGATGTCGCCTACCAGCGGCGCCGCGATCTGCTGGTTGCTGTCGAACTCGGATGCGGCGACGTCGACCTGCACGAATTTGGCGTCCGGGCTCCATTGCGGTGACTCCCCGTGGCCCAGAAGCCAATTCAATCGTGCGCCGACCAGCAGGACTGCGTCGGCGCGCGAGATCGCCAGGGAACGGGCGGCCGCGACGGACTGCGGGTGCGAATCCGGCAGCAGCCCCTTGGCCATCGACATCGGCAGGAACGGGATCCCGGTCGCCTCGACGAACTTCCGAATGACGTTGTCGGCCTGGGCATACGCCGCGCCCTTGCCGAGCACGATCAACGGTCGCTGCGCCTGCGCCAGCACGCCCAGCGCACGATCAACCGCCTCGGGCGCCGGCAGCTGTCGGGGGGCGGGATCGATGACGCGCCAGACCGAGACCGCTGCGGCGTCGGCGTCCATGGCCTGCCCCAGAACTTCACCCGGGATGTCGAGGTAGACGCCGCCGGGCCGCCCGGAAACGGCGGTGCGGATGGCGCGGGCGACGCCGCGCCCGATGTCTTCGACCCGGTTGATCCGGTAGGCGGCCTTGGCGAACGGCCTCGCGGCGTTGAGCTGGTCGAGATCCTGGTAGTCGCCGCGCTGCAGATCCACCAGCGCCCGATTGCTGGAGCCCGAGATCTGGATCATCGGAAAGCAATTCGTCGTGGCATTCGCCAGCGCGGGCAAGCCATTGAGGAACCCGGGCCCGGAGGTCGTGAGGCACACACCGGGCCGCCGGGTGAGGAACCCGGCGGCGGCCGCGGCGTTGCCGGCCGCGGTCTCCTGGCGGAATCCGATGTAGCGGATTCCGGATGCCTGCGCGATGCGGGCGAGGTCGGTGATCGGGATGCCGACGATCCCGTAGATGGTGCCGATGTCGTTGGCTTTCAGCGCGTCCACGACGAGGTGAAACCCATCGATCTGGCGTGTCGGGCTGGGAGATGCCGAACCTGTGGACATGTGGCGACTCCTCGGATGCGTGCGGTACTGCCTTCGCCATCACTGTGACCCGGACGCCCACCAGGTGTCCAAGACGAGGCCACTATCCGGCGATTTACGTTGTCTATCGTTGCAGCTCAGTGCGTCGTCCCTGCGTGTCGATAGCCGCCGGTTATCGATTGTGAGCGAATCGATATTGGACGGACCAGAAAGCCGACCGGCAGGGTGGGCATCGGTAACAAGAGTGGAAGGAGTCCGGCGATGGGGTCAATTGACAGCCGCGAGGGGTCGACAGAATCCGCCAGCCCGCGCATCGCCGATCTGGTCGAGGGGACGGCACGCCGGTCGCCCAAGGCATGCGCGCTGGTGGTCACCGCCGAGCGCCTAGGTGTCAGCTATCGCGATCTGCTCCGGCTGGTCGACGACCTGGCCGGGCAGCTGAAGGCCGCGGGCTTGGTGGCCGGCGACCGGATCGCGCTGCGCGCCGGCAGTAACGCCGAATTCGTCGTCGGGCTGCTGGCGACGTCGCGTGCGGATCTCGTTGCGGTTCCGCTGGATCCGGCCCTGCCCCTCGCCGACCAGCGTGCCCGCAGCGCGGCGGTGGGCGCCCGGGCCGTGCTCGTCGACCGACCCGGCGACAGCGACTCGGCCGCACCCGACGGGGTCCCGTCGTGGCCGATCGCGGTGGCCGTCGGGTCTGACGGCACAGCCCCGGCGGTCAGCCTTGACGTCACCGCGGATCCCCCGCGGGACGTGTCGACTCCGGAGGGGCTGCGCGACGACGACGCCATGATCATGTTCACCGGCGGAACCACCGGTGTGCCCAAGATGGTTCCGTGGACACGGCACAACATCGCCCGTTCGGTGGCAGCCATCATCGCGGGCTACGGGCTGGGCTCGCGGGACGCGACGGTGGCGGTGATGCCGCTCTACCACGGCCACGGCCTGCTCGCCGCGCTGCTGGGCACCCTGGTGTCCGGGGGAGCGGTGTTGCTGCCGGCGCGTGGAAAGTTCTCGGCGCACACCTTCTGGGACGACATCGAGGCCGTCGGGGCCACCTGGTACACCGCCGTCCCGACGATCCATCAAATCTTGCTGGAGCGCGCCCGGACCGAGCAGCCGGGCGCCACGCACGCCCTGCGGTTCATCCGGAGTTGCAGCGCGCCGTTGACCGCCGAGACCGCGCAGGCGCTGCACGACACGTTCTCGGCGCCGGTGGTGTGCGCCTTCGGAATGACCGAGTCGACACACCAGGTGGCGACGACGCCCATCGGCGGTGCGGACGGAAGTGAAAACCCCGGTGCCACACCCGGACTCGTCGGCCGGTCGACCGGACCGGAAATACGGATAGTCGGGCCCGACGGCCAGGCGCTGCCGGCGGAGACGGTCGGCGAAGTCTGGCTGCATGGCCCGACCGTGGTGCGCGGCTACCTGGGCGACCCATCCATCACCGCCGCCAACTTCACCCAGGGCTGGTTGCACACCGGCGACCTGGGCACGCTGTCGACGGCCGGCGACCTCGTCATCCGCGGCCGCATCAAGGAGCTCATCAACCGCGGCGGGGAGAAGATTTCGCCGGAGCGCGTCGAGGGCATCCTGGCCACCCACCCCGACGTGCTGGAGGTGGGCGTGTTCGGCATGCCGGACGAGCTGTACGGCGAGACCGTGGCAGCGGTCATCGTCGCGCGCGGATCCGCTGCGCCGACGGCCGATGAACTGACGGCGTTTTGCCGTGACCGCCTGGCGCCCTTCGAGGTGCCCGCCGAGTTTCAGCAGACGGACGAGTTGCCGCATACGGCGAAAGGGTCGCTGGACCGGCGCGCGGTGGCGGAACAGTTCGGCCGCAAGGGGTGACGACTTTCAGACGGCCGCGTTCAGTCGGGCGGCCGCGGATTCCGGCATGGGTTCGTAGCGGGCGAACGACCGGGTGAACGACGCGGCCCCATGGGCCAGGGACCGCAGGTCGATGGCATAGCGGGTCAGCTCCACCTGCGGCACCTCGGCGTTGACGACGGTGCGCTCGTTGCCCGCGGTGTCGGACCCGAGCACCCGCCCGCGCCGGCTGGACAGGTCACCCATCACCGCACCGACGAAATCGTCGGGCACCAGCACCGAGATCTCGTCGATGGGCTCGAGCAGCGCCACCTTGGTCGCCGCCGCGGCCTCCCGCAGCGCCAGCGAACCCGCCATCTGGAATGCGAAGTCCGACGAGTCGACGCTGTGCGCCTTGCCGTCGAGCAGCGTGACCCGGATATCGACCACCGGGTAGCCCGCGTGCACGCCCTTCTCCATCTGGGCCCGCACGCCCTTCTCCACGCTCGGAATGAATTGTCGCGGCACCGCGCCGCCGACCACCTTGTCGACGAACTCGAACCCGGAACCTTCGGGTAATGGCTCCACCTCGATGTCGCATACCGCGTACTGACCGTGGCCGCCGGACTGCTTGACGTGCCGCCCGTGGCCTTTCGCCTTGCCGGCGAACGTTTCTCGCAGCGGGACGCGCAGTTCCACGGTGTCGACGGTGACGCCGTACCGGTTGGCCAAAGCCTCGAGCACCACGCCGGCGTGGGACTCGCCCATGCACCACAGCACGATCTGGTGGGTCTCCTGGTTCTGCTCGATCCGCAGCGTCGGGTCTTCGGCGGCCAACCGTCCCAGGCCCACCGATAGCTTGTCCTCGTCGGTCTTGGCGTGGGCCGCAATCGCGATCGGCAACAGCGGCTCGGGCATGGTCCAAGGCTTCAAGACCAACGGCTCCGACTTGTCCGAAAGTGTGTCACCCGTTTCCGCGCGGCTCAGTTTGCCGATCGCGCAGATGTCACCCGCCACCACCGAAGGCGCCGGTCGCTGCTGCTTGCCCAGCGGGAAGGACAGCACCCCGATGCGCTCGTCCTCGTCGTGGTCGGGATGCGAATGGCCACTGCCGTTGCCGCTGCCGAAGAACGACGCAAAGTGGCCCGACACATGAACCGTCGTGTCGGGCCTGATGGTCCCGGCGAATACCCGGACCAGGCTGACCCTGCCGACATACGGGTCCGACGTCGTCTTCACCACCTCCGCGAGCAACGGCGCGTCCGGGGAACACGTCAGGCTGGCGTGCGGGGCACCGACCTGCGTGAAGACCTCCGGCAGCGGGTGTTCCATCGGAGACGGGAAGCCGCGGGTGGCGACCTCCAGCAATTCCAGGGTGCCCACGCCGCTACTGCTGCAGGCCGGGATCACGGGGAAGAACGATCCCCGGGCGACAGCCCGCTCCAGATCCTGGATGAGCACGGATTCGTCGATGACCTCGCCCCCGAGGTAGCGCTCCATCAGCGACTCGTCCTCGGACTCCTCGATGATTCCTTCGATCAGGGCGCCACGCGCTTCCTCGATCTGATCGGCGTCGGAGGGGTCCGGCGGCTGCACGGTGCGTTTGCCGTCGGTGTATTCGTAGCGCGTCTGCGACAACAGGCCGATCAGGCCGTGGCAGGAGGGCAGGTCGGTGGGCAGGTAGAGCGGTAAAACCTTGTCGCCGAAGGCGTTCTGCGCGGCGACCAGCGCGTCGGAGTAATTCGCGCGGGTGTGGTCGAGCTTGGTGATCACCACGGCGCGGGGCATGCCGACCTGGTCGCATTCCTGCCACAGCGATTTGGTGGGCTGGTCGACGCCTTCGTTAGCCGCGATGACGAACAGTGCGCAGTCCGCGGCGCGGAGCCCGGCCCGCAATTCGCCGACGAAGTCGGCGTATCCGGGAGTGTCGACCAGGTTGACCTTGATGCCGTCGTGCGACAGGGATGCCACCGCGACGCCGACCGACCGTTGTTGGCGGATCTCGGCATCGTCGTAGTCGCAAACCGTACTGCCGTCGGCGACCGAGCCGCTCCGGGTCAGCACACCGGCGGCGACCAATAAGACTTCTACGAGTGTGGTTTTGCCGCCACCCGACGGGCCCACCAGCACCACGTTGCGGATTTCGTCGGGACCTTTGGCGGTAGGAGCGTTCCCCGCTCCTTGGGAAGCGTTTGTCCTGTCGGCCATGACTTTCCTCCAGGTTGCCCGGGCGCACCGTTGCTGAGCCGGCCAGCTCCTATCTAGCTACCATTCACCCAACTTCGGTCGACCACAAGACCGTCGGGCCAGATCAGCCGCCACGGCGGCGGGCGGCCCCGCCGGGTCGCCGCTCAGTAATGCCAGCTCGACCAACGCCGCACCGCGACCTCGATCACCGGGCCGTCCAGCGAAACCGATTCGTATTGAGGATATTTCGTGCGCAGTAGGCGGCGCCCGAGATCAAGCGTGTCGCCGTGGGTGTGGATGGTGGCGACGCCGTCGACGCGCACCCACCACAGCTGGGTCCAGTCGTCGGCGTAGTGATCGGCGAGCAGGGCCACCCGTGGATTGCTGTCGATGTTGGCCAGCCGCCGCAGCCGGCGCGTCGTTTTCGTCTTCGCGTCGACGGCGGTGTAGACCACGTCGGATCCGTCCCGGTCGTCTGCGGCGAGCGCGAAGACCACCGGTACCAGGTGCGGCAGGTTTCCGGGCGCGACCGTGGCCAGCCGGGCTACCCGGGCGCGGCCGAAGCTGGCCTTGGGGTCGAATTCGCCCACCGTGCCAGCTTAGGACGCGCGATGGTTAACGACCGCCTGGTCACGACCTCGCACATGCCGTGCATAGCTACCTGCATTACGGTTATATACACACACATGTGCCGCCAAGAGCCTGAGGCCGGGACAGTTTGTTCTCTACCGCGAAGCAGGAGGGTGACACCGATGGGCAAACCGCACCACCGCGGGGTCCTGTGGTCATGGTTGGTCAGCGTCCTGACCGTAATCGGACTGGGCCTCGGTCTGGGGTCCGGGGTGGGCCTCGCGCCGGCGTCCGCGTCACCGTCCAATCTGACGCTGGATCGGTTCACCGACCGGCCGCAAGCGCCACTCGACCCGTCGGCGATGGTCGGTCAGGTCGGGCCGCAGGTGGTCAACATCGACACCAAATTCGGCTACAACAACGCGGTGGGCGCGGGAACCGGCATCGTGATCGATCCCAACGGCGTGGTGCTGACCAACAATCACGTGATCTCCGGCGCCACCGACATCACCGGGTTCGCCGTCGGCAACGGCCAGAGCTATGCCGTTGACGTGGTGGGCTACGACCGCACGCAGGACATCGCGGTGTTGCAACTTCGCGGCGCCTCCGGCCTTCCCACCGCCGCGATCGGCGGCGCGGCCACGGTGGGGGAGCCCATCGTCGCGCTCGGCAACGTCGGTGGCCAGGGCGGCACGCCCAACGCGGTGACCGGCAAGGTCGTCGCGCTCAATCAGAGCGTCTCGGCGACCGACACGCTGACCGGCGCGCAAGAGAACCTGGGTGGCCTGATCCAGGCGGACGCCCCGATCAAGCCCGGTGACTCCGGCGGGCCCATGGTGAACAGCGCCGGCCAGGTGATCGGCGTGGACACCGCCGCCACCGACAGCTACAAGATGTCCGGCGGCCAAGGCTTTGCCATTCCCATCGGACGCGCGATGGGGGTGGCCGGGCAGATCCGGTCCGGCGCCGGTTCGAACACTGTTCACGTCGGCCCCACCGCCTTCCTCGGCCTGGGTGTGATGGACAACAACGGCAACGGCGCGCGGGTGGAACGGGTGGTTAGCACCGGTCCCGCCGCGGCCGCCGGGATCGCGCCCGGCGACGTCATCACCGGCGTCGACAATGTCGCGATCAACGGCGCGACGTCCATGACCGAGGTGCTCGTCCCGCATCACCCGGGGGACAACATCGCGGTGCACTACCGGTCCGGCAGCGGTGGCGATCACACCGCGAACATCACCCTGGCGGAGGGGCCGCCGGCCTGACATCCGCACCGACGGGACCGGGCCGGCGGCCAAATCGTTTGCGACCGGGCGTGTTTCGGCGTAAACGTAGGGGCGTGATTTCGAAAGTGGCACCCAGGGTACCCGTGGCATCGTGGATTTGATGAACGACGCAAGAGAAGCTGTCGAGCACCATCCCGCGGGGGGCAGTCACGTCCAGGACGGCGTCGTGGAGCACCCCGACGCCGAGGATTTCAACAACGCCGCCGCGCTGCCCACCGACCCGACGTGGTTCAAGCACGCGGTGTTCTACGAGGTGCTGGTGCGGGCGTTCTTCGACGCCAACGCTGACGGCGCGGGTGACCTGCGCGGTCTGTTGGGGCGCCTCGACTACCTGCAGTGGCTGGGCATCGACTGCATCTGGCTACCGCCGTTCTACGACTCGCCCCTGCGCGACGGCGGGTACGACATCCGGGACTTCTACAAGGTGCTTCCCGAGTTCGGGACGGTCGAGGATTTCGTCGCGCTGCTCAACGCCGCGCACGAGCGCGGTATCAGGGTAATCACCGACCTGGTGATGAACCACACCTCCGATTCACACCCCTGGTTTCAGGAGTCGCGGCACGACCCCGACGGCCCGTACGGCGACTTCTACGTATGGAGCGACACCGCCGAGAAGTACACCGACGCCCGGATCATCTTCATCGACACCGAAGAGTCGAACTGGACCTTCGACCCGGTGCGCAAGCAGTTCTACTGGCACCGGTTCTTCTCCCACCAGCCCGACCTGAACTACGACAACCCGGCAGTGCAGGAAGCCATGATCGACGTGCTCCGGTTCTGGCTCGAGCTGGGCATCGACGGTTTCCGCCTGGACGCGGTGCCCTACCTCTTCGAACGCGAGGGCACCAACTGCGAGAACCTGCCCGAGACGCACGCCTTCCTCAAACGCGTCCGCAAGGTCATCGACGATGAATTCCCCGGCCGGGTGCTGCTGGCCGAGGCCAACCAGTGGCCGGCCGACGTCGTCGAGTACTTCGGCGATGCCACCACCGGCGGCGACGAATGCCACATGGCGTTTCATTTCCCGTTGATGCCACGCATCTTCATGGCGGTGCGCCGGGAATCACGCTTCCCGATTTCGGAGATCCTGGCCCAGACGCCCGAGATCCCCGATATGGCGCAATGGGGGATCTTCCTGCGTAACCACGACGAGCTGACGCTGGAAATGGTCACCGACGAAGAGCGTGACTACATGTACTCCGAGTACGCCAAGGATCCGCGGATGAAGGCGAACGTCGGGATCCGCCGCAGGCTGGCACCGCTGCTGGATAACGACCGCAACCAGATCGAGCTGTTCACCGCGCTGCTGCTGTCGCTGCCCGGCTCGCCGGTGCTGTATTACGGCGACGAGATCGGCATGGGCGACGTGATCTGGCTGGGTGACCGCGACGGGGTGCGCACACCGATGCAGTGGACGCCGGACCGCAACGCGGGCTTCTCGAAGGCCAACCCGGGCCGGCTATATCTTCCGCCCAGCCAGGACTCGGTCTACGGCTATCAGGCGGTCAACGTCGAGGCCCAACGCGACACCTCCACGTCGTTGCTCAACTTCACCCGGACGATGCTGGCCGTACGGCGCCGCCACGAGGCCTTCGCGATCGGGACTTTCGAAGAACTGGGCGGCTCGAACCCGTCGGTGCTGGCTTTCGTGCGGCAGGTGTCCGAAGACGGCGACACGGTGCTGTGCGTCAACAACCTGTCGCGTTTCCCTCAGCCGATTGAACTGAATCTGCAGCATTGGAGCGGTTGCACGCCGGTCGAGCTGACCGGACAGGTGGAGTTTCCGCGCATCGGTCACCTGCCCTACCTGCTCACACTGCCGGGACACGGGTTCTACTGGTTCCAGCTGACCGGATGCGAGGAGGATTCATGATGAGGGCTCGCGCCGGCGACGATGCGGAGCGAAGCGATGAGGAGGAGTGGCGCCTATGACACAGCCGGCCAAGCTGCCCTGGTCTGAGTGGCTTCCACAGCAACGTTGGTACGCCGGACGCAACCGCGAACTGTCCGGCGCGGAGGCGAGCGTGGTCGTCCCGCTCGACGACGGCCTTGACCTGGTGCTCGTCGACGCCGACTACGTCGACGGCTCCCGGCACCGGTACCAGGTGATCGTGCGGTGGGATGCCGGCCCGGTCTCTGAATACAGCAACGTGGCCACCATCGGCGCCGCCGACGACCGGACCGGTTTCGACGCGATGTATGACGCCGATGCGCCGCGGTTTCTGCTCTCGCTGATCGACTCCTCCGCTTCGCGCAGCGCGTCGGGCACGGAGGTGAAGTTCACCAAGGAACCGGATGCGACGCTGCCGTTGGAGGCGATGGCGCACGTATCCGATGCGGAGCAGTCCAACACCAGCGTCATCTTCGACCGCGACGCGATCTTCAAGGTCTTCCGCCGGGTCAGCAGCGGCATCAACCCCGACATCGAGCTGAACCGAGTGCTGGGCCGGGCCGGCAACCCACACGTGGCGCGGCTGCTCGGGACCTACGAGATGACGGGTTCGGACGACGGCGCCGACACGGTATGGCCGCTGGGCATGGTGACCGAATTCGCCGCCAATTCCGCGGAGGGCTGGGCGATGGCCACTGCCAGCGTCCGCGACCTGTTCGCCGAGGGCGACCTGTATGCGTACGAGGTCGGCGGCGATTTCGCCGGTGAGTCCTACCGGCTCGGCGAGGCCGTCGCGTCGGTGCACGCCACCTTGGCCGAGACTCTGGGGACCTCGCAAGCCGCCTTCCCGGTGGACAACGTGCTGTCGCGGCTGTCGGCGACGGCGGCACTGGTTCCCGAGCTCAAGGAGCACGCGGCGGCGATCGAAGAGCGCTTCCAGAAGCTGGTTTCCGAGACGATCACCGTGCAGCGCATCCACGGTGATCTGCACCTTGGCCAGGTTCTGCGCACGCCCGAGCGCTGGTTGCTCATTGATTTCGAGGGCGAACCGGGCCAGCCGCTCGAGGAACGTCGTGCGCCCGACTCAGCGTTGCGAGACGTGGCCGGTGTGTTGCGGTCGTTCGAATACGCCGCCTACGGGCCGCTGGTCGATCACGCGGACGACAAGCAATTGGCGGCGCGCGCCCGGGAGTGGGTGGAGCGCAACCGGACTGCGTTCTGCGACGGCTACGCGGCCGCTTCCGGGATCGACCCGCGTGACTCGGCGCAGCTGCTCGCCGCCTACGAGCTGGACAAGGCCGTCTACGAGGCGGGCTACGAGGCGCGGCACCGGCCGGGCTGGCTGCCGATTCCGTTGCGCTCCATCGCTCGTCTCGCCGCCGCCTAGCGCCGGGTCGCTGCCATCAACCCAGCCCCTCGTCCGCTGCGCGCGCCGCGGCTGTCTGAAAGCATGTGCGTGTGCCGAGCGAGATAAACAACAGCGAGTCGCGATTGTCGTGGGTGTTGGCCGCGCTTGCGGGCGTGCTGGGGGCCACCGCTTTCACCCACTCCGCCGGCTACTTCGTGACGTTCATGACAGGCAACGCCCAGCGCGCGGTGCTCGGCTACTTCCGGGGCGACGTGCTGCTGTCGGTCACGGCAGGGACGTTGATCGTCTGCTTCGTCGCGGGCGTGGTGGTCGCCTCGGTCTGCCGGCGGCATTTCTGGGTGGCGCATCCGCACGGCCCGACGGTGCTGACGACGTTCAGCCTGGCGGCGGCCACCGTGGTCGATGTCATCGACGAGGGGTGGGAAGAGAATCTCCTCGACTTTGCACCAATCATGTTGGTGGCCTTCGGGATTGGGACTTTGAACACATCGTTCGTCAAGGACGGCGAGGTGTCGGTCCCGCTGAGCTACGTGACCGGCACGCTGGTGAAGATGGGCCAGGGTATCGAACGCCACATCGCGGGTGGATCGCCCGCGGACTGGCTGGGCTACTTCCTGCTGTTCGCCAGCTTTGCGATCGGCGCGACGGTGGGCGGCTTCATCAGCACGCTGGTCAACGGGACGTGGATGCTGGTGGTGGCCACCGTCGTGTGCGGGCTGACCACCGGTTACACGTACTTCCATTCCGATCGCCGGGCCCTGCTCGACGAGGCGTGAAAGAGCATCGGCAGTAGCGCTGACCGGTGCGCTACTGCCGATGCTGGCCTCGGCCTCAGGCCGCGGGAGGGTTAGCGGTGGGCGCGCTGACCGGTGCGGCGTTGACCGTGTTGAGGGTTTGCAGGATGTCGGGCTTCATGGCGACCAACTGCTGGTTCCAGTAGGGCCAGGAGTGCGTCCCGTTGGCCGGGAAGTTGAACACCCCGTTGCGTCCGCCCGCGGCCACGTAGTTGTTCTGGAACTGCTCGTTGGTGCGCAGCGTCATGCCTTCCAGGAATTTCGCCGGCATGTTGTCGCCGCCGAGGTCGCTGGGGGTGCCGTTACCGCAGTAGACCCAGACGCGGGTGTTGTTGGCGACCAGTCGCGGAATCTGGACCATCGGGTCGTTGCGCTTCCACGCGGGGTCGCTGGACGGGCCCCACATGCTATTGGCGTTGTAGCCGCCCGCGTCGTTCATCGCCAACCCGATCAGGGTGGGCCACCACCCCTCGGACGGGTTGAGGAAGCCCGACAGCGCGGCGGCGTAGGGGAACTGCTGGGGGTAGTAGGCCGCCAGGATCAGCGCGGAGCCGCCCGACATCGACAGGCCCACCGCCGCGTTGCCGGCCGGAGAGACCTGCTTGTTGGCCTGCATCCACAGCGGCATCTCCTGGGTCAGGAAGGTCTCCCACTTGTAGGTGTAGTTCTGCCCATTACCCGACGACGGCTGGTACCAGTTGCTGTAGAAGCTGGACTGGCCGCCGACCGGCATGATCACGGACAGGCCGGATTGGTAGAACTCCTCGAACGCGGGGGTGTTGATGTCCCAGCCGTTGTAATCGTCCTGCGCGCGTAGTCCATCGAGCAGGTAGACGGCGTGCGATCCGCCGCCCTGGAACTGGACCTTGATGTTGCGGCCCATCGACGGCGAGGGCACCTCGAGGTACTCCACCGGAAGGCCGGGCTTGGAGAAGGCCCCCGCGACAGGAGAGCCGCCGGAGGCCACCGCGAGACCGGACAGTAGGGAGGCGCCCATAGCCGCGATCGCCAGTCGGCGCGGCATGGTAGCCGCTGCGCCACGCAACTTTTCGAAGAACGACATAGCTCTCTTCCCATCCCAATTTTCATCTGCCGCGGGGTGCGGTCGAATCTGTTCTCGGGGAGTCAAACACAGCGAGAGCGCCGAATCCGGTTGTCGCGGCCGGGATGACAGATCGCGGTTAGCTAACGATTGAGCCTCGCCCAGAGATCGTCACGGTCGGGTCACCATCGCCTCTCGGAACCATGCGCCGACCTTGCGCCGCGAGAACGCATGCGCTAGACAGCCGCACCGCCTCAGGCGACCAGGCGACGTAAAAGCGTTGATGCCGTCACGATTCCGAGCACAGCAGCCGCCACCAGCACGACGATGTCCACGGGGTTGAACGGGGTGCCGATCAGCAGCCCGCGCAGCGCGTTCACCTCGTAACTGAGTGGGTTGACCTTGCTCAGCACGTGCAGCCAGGCGGGCATCACGTCGACCGGGTACAGCGCGTTGGACGCGAAGAACAGCGGCATGGTGATCGCTTGGCCGATCCCCATCAGGCGGTCGCGGTTGCGCACCAGACCGGCCAGGGTCATCGACAGGCAGGCGAAGAACGCGGCGCCGAGCATGACGATGGCCATCGCCGCCACGATCCGCAGCGGATTGACCGTCAGGCCGACACCCATCACATACGCCAGCGCCAGCACGCCGACCACCTGGGCCACCGAACGGACGCCGGCGGCAAACGCCTTGCCGGTGATCAGCGCCGACGCCGGCGCCGGGGTCACCATCAGTTTGGCCAGCACTCCGGCGTCTCGATCCCAAATGATCTGTATCCCATAGAAAATCGAGATGAACAGCGCCGACTGAGCGATGATCCCCGGCGCCAGAAATGCCAGATACGAAACCGACCCGGTGGGGATGACATGCAGGTGGCTGAACGTGGTTCCGAAGATCAACAGCCACAGCGCGGGCTGCACCATCCGGGTGACGAGCTCGGTCCGGTCGTGTTGCAACTTCTGCAGTTCGACGATCGCGAATGCTCCGATGCGACTGGACAGCGCGCCGATTCGTTGCCATCCACGGGGGGCGCGGATCAGCTTCCCCGCCAACGCGTTATCAACCGACACGACGCGCCACCTTTCTGCTGGAACGGATTTCGCGGATGGACCCGTTGGCTTCCGATGGATCCTCGTCGTCCTCCAGGCCGGACGCGGCATAGTGGCGGAACACGTCCTCGAGGGTGGCCGACGGCGACACCGTCGCCTTCAACTTGTCGGGGGTACCGACGGCTCGCAACTGACCGCGGTGCATCAGTGCGACACGGTCGCACAGCGCGTCGGCCTCCTCCATGTAATGCGTTGTCAACAGCACGGTCATGCCGAACTGCGCCTGCATCTTTTGCTTTTGCACCTGCGCCCACACGCCGTCACGCGCGATGGGATCCAGGCCGACGGTTGGTTCGTCGAGCACCAGCAGCGACGGGCGGTTAACCAGCGCCTGCGCCACCTCGAGGCGGCGCACCATCCCGCCGGAGTACGACGACGCCAGCCGGTCGGCCACCTCGATGAGATCCATGGCCGCCAGCGCCTGGTCGACGCGGTCGGCGCGCTCGCCGCGGGGCACGCCGTACAACCGCGCGAACCAAGCCACATTCTGCCGGCCGGTGAGTGCGGGCTCGATCGAAAGCTGTTGCGGCACATAGCCGATATTGCTTCTGATGTCGGTGGTTTGGCGGCGCGCGTCCAGTCCGAAAATGCGCAGTTCGCCATGCTGTACGGGGGCCAGCGTGGTCAGCATCCGGACCATGGACGTCTTACCGGCCCCGTTGGGCCCCAGCAGGCCCATCGTTTCTCCGGGCCGCACCTGCAACGTCACGTCGTCGACGGCGGTGAATTGGCCATAGCGATAGGTCAGGTTCCGGCCGTCGACCGCCATCGGCAACGATCCGCTCATGATCGCCGCTCCTGCAATTTTCGGGTCATCGTGTCGAGGACCTCCAATCCCTTCGTCAAAGACTCGATTTGGTCGTCGTCGAGTTCGTCGATCACCGCGGACAGCAGTGCCCGTCGGGTGGCGCGGGATGCGTCGACGATCTGCTGGGCGGGCTCGGCGAGCCGGAGTTGGCAGACCCGGCGGTCGGTGTCTCCCGCCGTCCGCAACAACAACCCGCCGGACACCAGCTTGGTGACGAGCGTCGAGGCGGTGTTGGGCACCAGCCCGAGTTCGGCCGCCGCAGCGCTGACCGAAATCCCGGGCCTGCGCCCGACCAGCCACAACAGCTCCGATTGAGACTCGGAAATCCGCGACGAATCGAACCCACGCCCGGCCGACCTGCGGAGTTGCCGGCGAAACCTGCCGACCACGCCGAACAGCTCGCCTGCCACATCAGTACGCGATTCCATATGCAGCCATAATACCTCTGTAGCCGAGCTATCTATGTGTGGAAGCTATGTATCAGGTATGTACCCGCTACCTGGGAAGGCGATGCAGCTCGACGTCGGTCAGCTCGCGGTTGTGGATGCGCGCGGTCATGTAGGAGCAGAACGGTTGCCGCCGGCGGTCGGTCGGCGACCCGGGATTGAGCAGGCGCAACCCGGTCTCGGTGGTGGTGTCCCAGGGTATGTGGCTGTGCCCGAAGACCAGCACCTGACTGTCGGGGTAGAGCCGTGACATCCGGGCGTCGCGCCCGCTCGCGGCGCCGGTCTCGTGCACGACGGTGAATCGCACACCGGCCAGCGTCACGTCCGCGCGTTCGGGCAGCCGCGCCCGCAGGGCCGGGCCGTCGTTGTTACCCCAGCAGCCCACCAACCGGTCTGCCCGCGCCTCGAGCTCGTCGAGGAATTCCGGCGCTATCCAGTCACCGGCGTGGACGACGACGTCGGCGGCGGCCACTTCGTTCCAGACCGACGCAGGCAGGTCGCGGGCCCGTTTGGGGATGTGGGTATCGGCAATCAGCAGCAGCCTCACCGCCCCATCTTGCGCCCGTGATCGTCATCTCGGTGACGGAGCCGCAAGCCGATCGGGTTCGCTGCGTGCCCGGTCCGCCTCCTCACCCCGCAGCAGCGATCGAACGAGCCGCCGCGATCCGAAGGGCCGGAGCATGTAGCTGGCCGGCCGTCGCCGCACCCGTATCGGCCACCAGAACCAACGCCCGAGCAGGGCCGCGATCGAGGGCGTCATCAACGAACGCACAATCAGCGTGTCGAACAGCAGGCCGAGGCCAATCGTGCTGCCGGCCTGGCCGATCGAGCGCAGATCGCTGGCGACCATCGACATCATCGTGAAGGCGAACACCAGACCCGCAGAGGTGACGACGCCACCGGTCTCGCCCATCGAGCGGATGATCCCGGTCTTCAACCCCGCGCCGATCTCTTCCTGGAACCTCGATACCAGCAGCAGGTTGTAGTCGGATCCGACGGCCAGCAGAATGATCAACCCGAACACCGGTGCGATCCAGTTCAATTCGAGGCCCAAGAGGTGTTGCCACACCAGGACTGAGAGGCCGAAGGCGGCGCCCAGTGACAGCAGCACCGTGCCGACGATCACCAGCGACGCGACCAGTGCGCGCGTGATGATCAGCATGACGACGAAGATCAGCGTCAGCGCCGCGAGTCCCACGATCAGCAGGTCGTAATGGGAGCCCGACTGGATGTCGCGGTAGATGGCCGCCGTCCCGGCGAGGTAGAACTTGGCCCCGGTCAGGGTCGTTCCCTTCACCGCTTGATGCGCCGCGGCCAGTGCGGGCATGACCGCGGAGATGCCGGCCGGCGTGGCCGGGTCCGCCTCATGGGTGATGATGAAGCGCGCGGCCTTACCGTCAGGTGACAGGAAAAGCTTCAGGCCGCGCTGAAAGTCGGGATTCTGGAACGCTTCCGGCGGCAGGTAGAAGTAGTCGCCACCACGCGAGGCGTCGAAGGCCTGACCCATCGCGCTGGCCGTGTCGGTCATTTGGGACATTTGCGTGATCAGGCCGGAGAAGCTGCTGTGCATGGTGAGCAGCGTCCCCTGCATGGATTTGGCGACGGCGATGATCGGCGGGAACTCGGCCAGTATCTGCGGCAATATCGCGTCGACGTTGTTCACGTCCTTGATCAGCGTGCTCATGTTCTCGCTGAACTTGTCCACACCGTCAATCGCCTCGAACACCGATCTCGACGCCCAGCACACCGGGATGTTGAAGCAGTGCTGCTCCCAGTACAGGTAGCTGCGGAACGGCCGCGCGAAGTCGTCGAAATCCGCCAGGTGGTCCCGCATCTCGTCCAAAGTGGCTTGCATCTCGTGCATGTCGCCGACCATGCGGTGGGTCGCGCCGCTCATCTGCCCGAGCAGGCCCTGCATCCGCTGCATCGAGGTGATCATGGCGCCGAGGTCGTCGCTCATCTTGAGCATGTCGTCCGAACGGTCCTTCATGAACTGAATGTTCTGCCGGATCGGAATCGCTTGCGCACTGATCTGGAACGGTATGGACGTGTGCTCGATCGGGCCACCCAGCGGACGGGTGATGCTCTGCACCATCGCGATTCCGGGCGACGCGAAGATGTTCTTGGCGATCCGATCCAGGATGATCATGTCGCCGCTGTTGCGCATGTCGTGGTCGCTTTCGACCATGAGGATGTCGGGATTCATTGTGGCGGGGCTGAAATGGCGCTCGGCGGCCGCATAGCCGACGTTCGACGGCAGGTTGTGGGGAATGTAGAAGCGGTCGTTGTAGCTGACCTTCATGCTCGGCATGATCAGGATGCCGACGATCGCGATGAGCAGAGAGGCCGCGAACACCGGACCGGGCCAGCGGACGGTGGCGGTACCGATGCGGCGCCACCCCCGCGTCTTGATCATCCGTCTCGGGTCGAGCAAGCCGAAGCGGGTGGCCACCGCAACGACGGCGGGGGCCGCGGTCATCGCTCCCGCCACGACGACGAGCAACCCCAGGGCGGACGGGATGCCGAGCGCCTTGAAGTAGGAAAGGCGCGCCAGGTGCAGGCAGAACGTGGCCCCGGCGATGGTCAACCCGGAGCCTAAAATGATGTGTGAGGTTCCGCGAAACATCGTGTAGTAGGCGGTTTCTCGATCTTGGCCGGCCTGACGCGCCTCCTGGTAACGCCCGATGAGAAAGATCGCGTAATCGGTTCCCGCCGCGATCGCCAGCGACGACAGCATCGCGACGACAAACGTTGAGAACCCCAACAACTCGTTGTTCCCGAGTAGCGCGACAAGCCCTCTGGCCGTGCCCATTTCGAACCCGACCATGACGAGAACCAGAAGCACCGTGCTGATGGATCGATAGGCGATGAACAGCATGATCATGATGACCACGCCCGTGACGCCCATCATCTTGAACATGCTCTTGTCGGCGGCCTCGTTCATGTCCGTGTTCAGCGGGGCCGGACCGGTGACGTAGACCTTGAGCCCTTTGGGGGGCTCCGACTTGTCGACGATCTCGCGCACCGCGTCGACGGACTTGTTGCCCAGGGTGCTGCCCTGGTCGCCGGCCAGGTTGAGTTGGACGTACGCGGCTTTGCCGTCGCGGCTCTGAACACCGGCGGCGGTAAGTGGATCTCCCCACACGTTCTGAACGTGCTGCACGTGCTTGGTGTCGGCCTGCAGCTTGCTTACCAGGCCGTCGTGGTAGCGGCGCGCCGCGTCACCGAGCGGGCTGCTGCTCTCCAGGACGATCATCGCGATGCTGTCCGAGTTCGACTCGTGGAATGTCGAGCCGATGCGCTTGGCGGCGATCATCGCCGGTGCGTCTTGCGGTGACATCGTCACCGCGTGGTTGCGCGCGACCGACTCGATCGGCGGCACCAGCACATTGAGGGCGACGGTCAGTAGTAACCATCCGATGATGATCGGCCACGCGAACCTGTGGACGAACCGCATGAACCTCGGACGGGCGTAAGTGTCGGTGTCGGTGCTCATCCGGCTTTGACCAGACAGGAAGTTTGGGCGTGCCGCCCGGTCGAGGATCGCTCGTCCTTGAGCTCGCCGTTGACGGTGATGCGGCACCCGATGTCGTCGCTGTTGCCCTGGGCCACCAGGCTGGCGATCACCGCCGGCACGGTGGTCGTAATGGTGAAGGTCCACGGCAGGGTGGTGAAGTTCACCTGCTTCGGCTGCGCGTCGTTGTCAAGGTAGTTCGCGCTTCCGGTTGTGCCGCTGGGTCCGAAGACCTCATAAGTCACCCGCTTGACGTGCGAGGCCTCGAGCGGCTCGGCGCTGGTGCCGGTTGCAGTGAAGATCGCGTCGGAGCCGAACACACCGCGGAGCCGGTCGACGGCGATGGCGCCGAGGGCGACCGCCGCGACGACGACGAGCGGCACCCAAGCCCGTTTGAGAAACGTGGACATTGAGTTTCCTTTCGCTCGTGACCTGGTCTTTCTGGTACGGAGTCTCGACCCGCATCGGCGCAGCCAATAGAGCCATTCGGCCTCCGGCTTGGGGACGGCAGACATACATTGCGGGCATCGCGGAGTCAACCGCAGATCAACTATTACCATACCCGGGGGGGTATCAGTCAAGCCACGATACATACCCCTCCGGGTATGGTATGAAGGAGTCATGGCAAACGAAGTACGCGGCGGTGTGCCGATTAACGGCATCGCCGGGCATAACCAAGGTGACATCGATGCGGTCCTCGCCCGGTTACGTCGGGCACAGGGTCAGCTCGGGGGTGTCATCTCGATGATCGAGCAGGGACGCAGCTGCAAAGACGTTGTCACCCAGCTGGCAGCGGTATCGAGGGCCCTGGATCGTGCGGGATTCAAGATCATCGCCTCCGGCCTGCGGGACTGCATCACGTCATCAGAAGACGGGCCGGCCGGTGCGCCACCGCTGTCGATGGATGAGCTGGAAAGGCTGTTCCTGAGCCTGGCCTGACCGCCCGGCTGCGATGAGAAGAGGAAAGGTAGATGTCTCCCATCCAACGCGATCAGACCGAAGCGAAGGTGACGTTGTGGCTGGACCCGGTGTGTCCGTTCTCATGGAACACCGCACAGTGGCTGCACGCCGTCGCCGAGCGGACGGGAATGGCCATCGACTGGCGACTGATGAGCCTGGCGGTCCTCAACGAGGGACGGGAACTCCCGCCCCCGCAGCAGGCCCGGATGCGTGACTCGCAACAAATCGGCCGACTGATGGCCGCCATCGCCCGCGACGGGGGCGCCGACGGATGGACCGCCGCCTATTTCGCCTTCGGCGAGCGATATTTCGACCATTCCGAGCCCGTCGATGCCAAACTCATCGCGCACGTCTTGATGGCGGTGGGGGTCAGCCACGGCGCAGCAGCCGCGGTCTCGGATGAATCGTTGGACGCGTCGATCCGGCATCAGCATCAGGCTGCGCAGGACGCGCTGGGTGAGACCGGCGGCAGCCCGATTCTGCGGATCGGCGAACACACGTTTTTCGGGCCGGTCCTGACCGGTGTACCGCCCGAGGAGGACGCCGCCGCACTGTTCGACGCGGTCGCCACCCTGGCTGCAACCCCGCAGTTCACCCAGTTGCAACGGCCGCGCACCGCGGCCTAGCCCTTCGGGCGATTCCGGGTTAGTTCAACGCTGAAATGAGGAGAAACACATGACATCAGGATTGACCACCACACTTCACACCTCGTTCGAGGACGCGGTCGACCGGACGACAAAGGCGCTGGCGGAGCAGGGTTTTGGCGTGCTGACCACGATCGATGTGAAAGCCACGCTGAAGCAGAAGCTCGGGGAGGATATGGAGAACTATCTCATCCTGGGTGCCTGCAACCCGGTGCTGGCGCATCGCGCGTTAGGCGTCCACCGTCAGATCGGACAGTTACTGCCGTGCAACGTGGTGGTACGGTCCGACCCGGCCGGCGAGAGCGATGCGATTCTCGTCGAGGCAATGGATCCCCAACTCATGGTCAAGGTGACCGGTGAGCCCGGGGCTTTGCAGGATGTCGCGGATCAGGCCACCGCCAAGCTGCAAGCGGCGATCGGCGCGCTTGGATAGTGCATCGCGAGCTGCGGTGCCACCGCAAAGATGTTGACTCGTCGATGCTTTCGACGCACCCATTCTGGCTTACTTCGGTGAGGAGCCGCCCAGCGGCAAACCGACGTGCACCACGATGTACCGTGCGGCGGCGTCAGCCTTGCTGGCTGCGGGCTTCGGCGCCCGACTCACCTGCGTCGAACGAGTCATCCGAACCGGCAGCGCCGACGTAAGAGCCGTCTTCCTCGCCGGCGGCGGCGCGGGACTGAGTCTGGTGCGTCTCAGCGTCCACGTCTTCTTCGGCTTTGTGACCCTTGTTCTCAGACATGCTTTCCTTCCGCGGCGGCTATCCAAGCTTTGTGCGGAATTCCCCGCACAATCGTCGCCAAACTCGGTTGCCCTCGCCAATCACGGCTCCGGCCAAGGCAGGTCGATCGGGTCATGCCTCCTGAAGGGCGTCGCCGAAATTCGCGACTAGGCGGCTGTGTTCCTGCTCGGTCAGCGCGTGGGCGGCTACGAGCATCAGTGTCATGGGCCATTCGAGGATCTGCAGCGCCGCCAGGCCGGCCAATCCGCCGTAGAACGCGACGTGGCTGGCACGTGGTATGCGTACGTGTCCGATCATCGGAAGTCGTAGGTCCAGGCTGCCGGCTCCACGAATCCGCTCCGACGGCCGCGGCCGCGCCGTCGCGGTCTTCGGGACCTTTTGTTCCGCCATGCCGTTCCTCCTGTGCGGCTCGCGTCTATTCATCCCGGGCTTCCCATCGTGATGGCGGTGAAACAAGGATTACCGGGTCAAGAACTCGAGCAGGGCCGCGTCGACTCATCGGGCGTATGGCCGGGGCATGCAAGCACGGCGCTATTGTTAGCAGCCGAAACCAAGGAGAACACCGTATGCGCACCTTCGAATCAGTCACCGAACTCGCCGGCGCCGCCGGCGAAACCCTCGGGCACAGCGACTGGGTCACCATCACCCAGGAAGACGTCAATTTGTTCGCCGATGCGACGGGCGATCACCAGTGGATCCACGTCGACCCGGAGCGGGCCGCGTCAGGTCCGTTCGGCAAGACGATCGCGCACGGTTTCATGACCTTGGCGCTGCTGCCGCAACTGCAGCACCAGATCTACACCGTCAACGGCATCAAGCTCGCAATCAACTACGGCCTCAACAAGGTTCGCTTCCCCGCCCCGGTGCCGGTCGGCTCTCGGGTGCGCGCCCAGAGTTCGTTGGTCAGCGTCGACGACGTGGGCAACGGCGCCGTGCAGGCGACGATCTCGACCACCGTCGAGATCGAGGGTTCGGCCAAGCCGGCCTGTGTGGCCGAAAGCGTCGTTCGTTTCGTCGCCTGACCTCGTGCCTTCAAAACTCGGCGACCGCGTGTTCCAGGCGGTCGGCCAGTCGCGCCTGCGCTTCGGCGCGCCGGGTCGGTATATGGGCTGAGGGGAAGGGCGTTGTCACCGGCTCATAATCACGCAGGGTGCGGCGGGCGACCGTCATCTTGTGCAGCTCGGTGGCGCCGTCGGCGATGCCCAGCGATTCGGCGGCCACCAGCATCTTGACGAACGGCATCTCGTCGGAGACGCCGAGCGCGCCGTGCAGGTGCAGCGCTCGCTGGGCGACGTCATGCAACACCTGGGGCATGGCCACTTTCACCGCCGCGATGTCGCGGCGCACCTTCTGATAGTCGTGGTGCTTGTCGATCAGCCATGCGGTGCGCAGCACCAGCAACCTGAATTGCTCGATCTGGATCCAGCTGTCGGCGATCTTCTCCTGGGTCATCTGGAAGTCGGACAGGTGGCCGTGCCTGGTCTTGCGTGACACGGCGCGTTCGCACATCATGTCGAAAGCCTTGCGCGCCAATGCGATCGTGCGCATCGCGTGGTGAATGCGCCCGCCGCCGAGGCGGGTCTGCGCGATCATGAACGCCGCACCCTCACCGCCGAGCACGTGATCGGCCGGCACCCGGACGTCGTTGTAACGGACGTACCCATGCGAGCCGTGCTTCGACTCACCGCCCACCCCCACGTTGCGGATGATCTCGATCCCTGGCGTCTCGCCCGGGACGATGAAGAGCGACATCTTGTCGTACGTGCGCGCGTCGGGCTTGGTCACCGCCATGACGATGAAGAACGACGCGTGCCTGGCGTTGCTCGAGAACCACTTCTCTCCGTTGATGACCCAGTCGTCGCCGTCGCGGGTCGCGCTCGTCACGAACATCCCCGGATCCGAACCGCCCTGTGGTTCGGTCATCGAATAGCACGATGTGATCTCGCCATCCAGCAACGGCTGCAGATAGCGGGCCTTCTGCTCGTCGGTGCCGAACATCGCGAGGATCTCGGCGTTGCCGGAGTCCGGCGCCTGGCAGCCGAATACCGAAGGCGCCCAACGGGAGCGCCCGAGGATCTCGTTGAGCAGTGCGAGCTTGACCTGTCCGAAGCCCTGGCCGCCGAGCTCGGGGCGCAGGTGCGCGGCCCACAGACCCTGGTCCTTCACCTGCTGCTGCAACGGCCGCAGGATGGCCATCATCTCGGGGTTCTTTTTGTCGTACGGATCAAGAGCGACCAGGTCGAGCGGTTCCAGCTCTTCGGCCATGAATTTTTCGACCCAGTCCAGCTTTGCCTGGTATTCGGGGTCTGTTTCGAAGTCCCACATTCGCGGCCAACCAATCCCCGGCGCAACGCCGCGCCGGACTCGTTGAGGAAGCCATCCCATCCTAGAGCGGGGTGGCCATCTCGTCTCCGGCAAGGACCTATTGGCGCTCGCCGCGGGTCTCGATGATGCGTTGGGCGATGTCGACCAGCTTCATCTGGTTCTCCTGCGAGAGTATCCGCAGTAAGTCGAAGGCCCGCACGTCGTCCACGCCAAAGCGTTCCATGATGATGCCCTTGGCCTGACCGATGCGGTCTCGGGTCGACACCGCCGAATACAGTTGCTCCGCATGGCTTCCGGCCAGGATCGCTGCGGCGGCGTGCGCGGCGAACACCGCTCCGATGGTCTCGGTTTCGGTGTCCCACACATTGGCTTGATGGCCGAACAGATTCAGCGCCCCGGCGGTGCGGTCCGCGGTGTACAGCTTGAAGGACATGCTGCTGAGCACACCCAGCTGCACCGCCGCGGGCGCGTACTTGGGCCAGCGCGGCTCGCTGCGCAGGTCGTCGCTGCGCACGATCGTTTCCTGTAGCGCGGCCTCGGCACACGGTCCCTCACCGAAGTCGTGCTGCAGCTTGTCGAGCTGCGCGGCCAGGCTGTCGGTGTCGGCCAGCGACTCGAACTCGCCGCCCTTTCGCACCAGCAGCACGCCTGCGACGTCCGCCCCGGGTATCACCTCCACTGCCATGGCGGTCACCTCGGCCAGCACCTGGTCGAGGCGGCGCGGCGCGGCCAACCCGCGGGCGAGCTCGGCCATGCGCACGGCCAGCTTGTGGTGGAATCCCTGGTCCGAAACGTCCATAGGACCCCGATTCTGCATGATCGGCCCACTGCTCGTAACCCGCGAGGTCCGTTCAGTGCAATTTCGGTAAGACGTTGGCGCGGTAGAAGTCGATGGCGGCAATTGGATCGTCCTGGGGAAAGTGCAGGAACGGGATGGCGCCGGCGTCTAGAACGCGCTGTACGGCGTCGATGTGCGGAGCCGCCTCGGTGCCGACGGTCCAGCCGGCCAACACCTTGTCGAGGGAATTGGACTCGGCCGCGCGCTGAATCTCGACGGGACTGGGCTGATCGACGGCCCCGGCCGTGAAACGCCAGAGCGTGGCGGCCCGGTTCGCCTCGGCGTTGTCGCCGACGACTGCGAACAGTTCGGCGCGTTTGCCTAGCGTGCCCGCGTCTCGGCCGGCGTCCCGTGCACCGGCAGTAAAGGCCGCCAACAGTTTTTGATTCGTGACGTCGTGTGCCTGGGTGATC
Organism: Mycobacterium sp. NGS58; assembly: GCF_059812385.1. Lineage (NCBI taxonomy): Bacteria > Bacillati > Actinomycetota > Actinomycetes > Mycobacteriales > Mycobacteriaceae > Mycobacterium > Mycobacterium sp. NGS58. The sequence continues at coordinate 132,141 of NZ_JCALCO010000009.1, forward strand.
CAGCCGTCCCCGCGTTCTCCGGCCAGCCGCGCGCTCTTCGGGCCGGCGGCGGCGACGAAAATCGGCGGGGGAGTGGGCGGGACGTCGTAGAGCCTTAGCGAGTTGGTCTGAAAATAACGGCCGGAGAATGAAATTCGCGACCCGCTCCACAGTTGACGGATGAGGTCGATCGCCTCGGCCAGCCGGTCGTGGCGCTCGGTGTAGTTGCCGTAGGTGTCGGTGGTGGCCTGCTCGTTGAGGCGCTCGCCGGTGCCCACTCCCAGAAATACCCTGCCCGGGTTGAGGATCGCCAGGGAGGCGAAGGCCTGGGCGACCGTGGCGGGGTGGTAGCGGTAGGTCGGACAGGTCACCCCGGTGCCGAACGAAACGTGGCTGGTACCGCTGCCGACCAGCGCAAGTGTCAGCCAGGGAAACATCGCGTGGCCCTCGTTGTCCTGCCAGGGCTGGATGTGGTCACTGGCCCACACGTACTGAAACCCGGCCCGTTCGGCCGCCTGAGCCTGTGCTACCAGCCGATCGGTGCGGAACTGTTCGTGGGAGAGAACGAAGCCCACGCCCTTGCCCGGGGGCGGTGGACCGCTGGACTTGCCGTGGTCGCCAGCCGGTTTCGCGCATCCGTGGGTCAGCCCGACGGGTCCGAGCATGCCCGCGCCGGCTGCCAGGCGCCCGAACGCTCGCCGCGTGATGCCGGTCACCGGATCGGCATACCCGTCCCGCCGGGACTCACACGCACTAGCCTGATGCCGATGACCCCGCAGGTCCGACCGGCGGTTAAGGCCGATGTCCGCGAGCTTTCGCGCACGCTGGCGCGCGCGTTCTACGACGACCCGGTGATGATCTGGCTGATTCCCGATCAGGACAAGCGGACCGGGCAGCTCTCCCGATTGTTCGCGACGATGACGCGCCACCATCACCTGGCACGCGGGGGCGTGGAGGTGGCCCGCACGGACGCGGGCATCGGCGCGGCGGCGCTGTGGGATCCGCCCAACCAGTGGCGGGAGACAACCGGTGGGCAGCTGGCGATGACGCCGACCTTCATCCGGGTGTTCGGCCTGCGTTCGATGCGCGGACGCGCGATACAGGAATTGATGAAGAGCCTGCACCCCGAGGAACCGCACTGGTATCTGGCTGTGATCGGCAGTGATCCGGCGGTCCGCGGCACGGGATTCGGTCAGGCGTTGATGAGGTCGCGGCTGGACCGCTGCGACGCGGAATACTGCCCTGCCTATCTCGAGTCGAGCAAGCCCGAAAACGTGCCCTATTACGAGCGATTCGGCTTCAGGGTCACGCGGGAGATCGTGCTGCCGGACGGTGGCCCGAGCCTATGGGCCATGTGGCGCCCGCCGCGGTAACGGCTACTAAACGGCCCCTCGCCCGCGTTTAACGTCCCGAAAGCGCGGGCAACCGTTTTGGCATGAGCGATAACTCCGGAGCCGACGAACAAGTGCATCCCGCCGACTTCCCCGAGGAGGGCGGCCCGGGCGACACCTTGAACCCGAGCGAGGGCACCGACTCCGACGAATTGCGCAATGACGACGGCGACATCGTCGTCGATCCCCCCGAAAGCTGGAGCGAAGCCAACAAGTTCGGCATGACGGCCAGGGAAGAACGCGAGGGCGAGTCGCTCGATGCCCGGCTGGCGGCCGAGGAGCCCGACGTCCCCGACGCCATCGAGCCGGTCGACGACCAACCCCGGCGCGCTCACCGGGGCCAGATCGACGGCACTCCGGAGGACGGCGACTCGCTGTACGACGTCGTCGACGAGTAAGTCAGTGCTCGGCTGTTTACTGCAACCGATGCCGTCAGGGCGTGCTTCGCCAACCGGCGATGCCCGTCGCGATCATCCTCAACTGCTTGACGGCAAGCCGGCGGATGTCCTCGATCGCCTCAGTGCTCTGCGAATCCTCGATGGCCTCGGCGATCACGATCATGGCGTTGACGAACAGGGTGGCCAGCACATTGAGATCCTCGGTGGTCCACTTGTTCAGCCCGGGGAATCGCGCCAGGTCGGTGGCCAGTTCGGACGTGATCAGCCGAATTTCGGTGCGGATGGCGTACCGCAGCACCGACAGGCCGCTGTTGCGTTCCCGGCCGATGAGCCGCCAGTGTTCGCGCCTGTCGGCGACGCTGGCGACCAGGATTTCGACGGAGGACTCGATCACCCGGTTAGGGTCGAGCTTGCCGGCGCGCGCATCGCGGAGGGTGTCGCGCAGGCTGCGGAACGATTCGTCGATCAGGACCAGGCCCAGGGCCTCCATCGATTCGAAATGCCGGTAGAACGCCGCCGGGACGATCCCGACCTCGCGGGTCACCTCGCGCAGACTCAGGCTGGAAAAGCTGCGGTCCTGCAACAGCTTGAGGGCCGCGGCGATGATGGCCCGACGAGTCGCCTCCTTGCGCTCCTCCCGCGACTGGCTTTCGCGCGAGCGCTCGCGCCCAGAGCCGCGCCCGCGTGAGCTAGGAGTACGGCTGTTCACTGTGTGAACCCTACCACAGCCAGGCATTAAACCCTTGACTCTCCCGCAGTCGCGACTGCACGGTGTACATATGTTCACTCAAACCGCTCAAGCTTCTGGCCGAGTCCTCGCGCGGACCCTTCGGCAGCGCGTGTTGGGTTCGGAGTTCTTAGACCTGCTGACCGGTCCGCATGGCGTCGACCGTTACACCGAGTTGGTGGCGCCGACCTGGACCCGGGGCGAAGCCCGCGCAAAGGTGACCGACGCGCGCCGCACCACGCCACGCAGCGTCACCCTCACCCTGACCCCCAACGACACCTTCCTGGCCACCCACACCCTCAAAGCCGGTCAGTACGTCAACCTCTCCGTCGAGATCGACGGCCGCCGGCACACCCGCTGCTATTCGCCCGCCAACGCCGAAGGCGCGACCACCCTCGAATTGACCGTCGGCCGGCACGAGGGCGGCCTGGTCTCGAACTACCTGTACGAACACGCCCACCGCGGCATGGTGGTCGGTCTGACCGGCACCGGCGGCGACTTCACGTTGCCGGCGCCGGGAGCGCAACGCCCGCAGCGAATCCTCTTCGTCTCCGGTGGAAGCGGCATTACTCCCGTGATGTCGATGCTGCGGACGCTGGTCGCCAACGGGCATGCCGGCGAAATCGCCTTCGTTCACTACGCCCGTACGCCGGCCGAGGCCTGCTACCGCGATGAGCTGGACTCGATGCCCGCCGTGCGGGTGCTGCACGGTTACACGCGATCCGACGGAGGCGACCTCGTCGGACGTTTCGGCGCGGAGCACTTGTCCGCTGCGATGCCGTCACCTGATGCGGTATTCGTCTGCGGCCCGGCCGCTTTGGTCGAGGCCGTCCAATCGCACTGCGACAACGTCTACACCGAAAGCTTCGTGCCGCCTGCCTTGGATGTGCCGGCGAACCCATCGGGCGGGCGAGTCACGTTCTCCGACAGCCGCGTTGACGTCGTCGACGACGGGCGGTCGCTGTTGGAGCAGGCCGAATCGGCGGGCCTGTCTCCCGAGAGTGGATGCCGGATGGGCATCTGCCACACCTGCACGCGCCGCAAAACGACCGGCACCGTGCGCAACCTGGTCACCGGCGCGGTCTCGACCGCTCCCGATGAGGACGTGCAGATCTGCGTGTCCGTTCCGGTCGGTGACGTGGACCTATCGCTGTAGAAATGGCCATCACAGATCATAAATCGCTTGGAGGACAAGCAATGTCGAATGACAAGATCACCCTGACCCGCGAACAGGCCGACGCATTCGGCCGTGAACTCGACGCCATCAAGGAACGCGTGATGGCGGAACTCGGCGAACAGGACGCCGACTACATCCGCCGCGTCATCAAGGCGCAGCGCGCGCTGGAAGTCGGGGGCCGGGCGCTGCTGTTCGCCGGATTCCTGCCGCCGGCATGGCTGGCGGGCACCACGATGCTGGGCCTGTCGAAGATTCTGGACAACATGGAAATCGGCCACAACATCATGCATGGCCAATACGACTGGATGCGTGACCCGGCGATCTCCGGTCGCACCTTCGAGTGGGACACAGCATGTCCCGCCGATCAATGGCGGCACTCGCATAACTACATGCACCACACCCACACCAACATCGTGGGGATGGACCGCGACATCGGCTACGGAATTCTGCGGATGAGCGAAGATCAGCCTTGGCAGCCGTACTTCATCGGCAACCCGATCTACGCGTTTCTGCTGATGGTGTTGTTCCAGTACGGCGTCGCCCTGCACGAGCTGGAAACCGAGCGCATTCGCTCCGGTGAGATCCGGCTCGAGGACAAGCGCGAGGTCCTTCGGGCCATCTGGAAGAAGACCCGTCGGCAGACCCTCAAGGACTACGTGGCCTTCCCGCTGCTGGCCGGGCCCTTCGCGCCATTTGTCTTCACCGGCAATCTGACGGCCAACCTGATGCGCAACGTGTGGTCGTACATGATCATCTTCTGTGGCCACTTCCCGGACGGGACACAGGAATTCACCGTCGAGGAGACCAAGGACGAATCACGCGGCATGTGGTATTTCCGCCAGATCCTCGGCTCGGCAAACCTGACCGGCGGCAAGATCTTTCACCTGCTGTCCGGCAACCTGTCGCACCAGATCGAGCACCACCTGTTCCCCGACATGCCGGCCCGCCGCTACTCGGACATCGCGCCCGAGGTGCAGGAGATCTGCGAACGCTACGGCATCCCGTACAACCGCGGTCCGTTGCTGCGCCAGTTCGGCACCGTCGTCCGCAAGATCGTCCGGCTGACCTTCCCCGACTCGTGGGTGCAGAAAGCCGGCGCCGAGAAGTCGCCCCAGCGCGAGCCGGTCGCCGCGTAAATCCACGCGGTGCGGGCATTGCCTCCCGCCGGGACAGGGGCACAATGAGGTCCGTGGAATGGACCGGCGCGCGCTATGCGGACACCCCGACAGTGGAAGCTTCTACGTGGATCGACGCCGACCCTGCCCGGGTCTGGGGCCTGGTCTCCGACATCGCGCTGATGCCGGCGTTCAGCAACGAACTGAAGGCCGTGGAATGGGCCGAGGGATCGCAGGGCCCGCGGGTCGGCGCCCGGTTCATCGGCCACAACGAGCATGACGCGTTTGGGCAGTGGCAAAGCACCTCGCACATCGTCGCCTGCGACCAACCGCACGAATTCGCCTGGGCGGTCGGCGAACCCGACGACCCCGCGGCTATGTGGCGATTCCGGCTGGCGCCCCGCGACGGCGGCACTATCCTGACCTACTGGATGCAGATGGGGCCAGGACGCTCGGGCCTGTCGGTGGCCATCGAGTCGATGCCCGACAAGGAACAAAAGATTGTGTTCGTGCGGTTGCGCGAATTCGAGGGCGCGATCGAAAAAACCCTGGCGGCCATCAAACGGTTGGCCGAACGCGGAGTGCATTGATGCGGACGGCCACGACGGTCGAGCTGTCCGGTTCCGGCAGCGAGCTCGCCGAAACCAGGGCGTTGGTCGTCGAGGCGGAGAAGCTTGGCCTGGATGTCTGCTGGGTGGCCGAGGCGTGGGGCGCGGACGCGCCGTCGGCGCTGGGCTACCTGGCGGCGCGCACCGAGCGGATGCTGCTGGGTTCCGGCGTGCTTCAGGTCGGCACGCGGTCACCAGTCATGCTCGCCCAGACCGCCATCACGCTGTCCAATCTGTCGGACGGGCGGTTTCTGCTCGGTCTGGGCGCCTCGGGGCCCCAGGTGATCGAGGGTCTGCACGGTGTCTCGTTCAGCCGACCGCTGGCACGCATGTCCGAAACGATCGACATCGTGCGGCAGGTATTCGCCGGCGGGAAGATCTCCTACGCCGGAGAGGCTTTCGAAATTCCGCGGCCCGGCGGTGAGGCGGTGCCGATGCGCTTGTCGAACCGCGCCGAGCACGCCATCCCGGTGTACCTGGCCGCCCTGTCACCGGCGATGCTGCGATTGACCGGACGCGTCGCCGACGGCTGGCTGGGCACCAGCTTCGTTCCCGAGGGCGCCGGCGGCGCCTACTTCTCCCACCTCGACGAGGGGCTGGCGGCCGCGAACCGCACTCGCGCGGATATCGACATCTGCCAGGGCGCCGAAGTCGCTTTCGCCGCAGACGAAGACGAGTTGCGCGGCATGGTCGCGGGCCGCAAAAAAGAGCTGGCCTTCAGCCTCGGCGGCATGGGATCGTCGAGCACGAATTTCTACAACCGGGCCTATAGCCGGCAGGGTTGGGCAGACGTTGCCGCGGAGGTGCGGCAGCGCTGGCAGCGCGGCGACCGGGACGGCGCGGCCACCTTGGTGACCGACGAGATGGTCCTGGCCACCACGCTGATCGGGACCGAGCGGATGGTCTCGGCGCGGTTTGCGGTTTGGCGCGACGCCGGCGTGAACACCGTGCGGCTGTATCCCGCGGGCGACACCCTGGACGCCAAGTTGGAGACGTTGGGCCGGGCGATCGAGCTGGTCCGAGAGCTCGGCTGAGTCAGCTCACCGTGGTGGGGGCGTCGGCCGCCTTGACGAGTTTCACCTCGGGCCGCGGCGGTACGCCGTCGGCGAGGAACCACCGAAAAGCCAGGTTGCCGCGCGGGTAGCCCAGCGTGGTAAGCGAATTCGGGTGTGTCGTCTTGCCGTTGGACAAGACGACCGTCACGGAGCCGTCGCCGTTGACGACGGCGCTGTGGCCGTTGAGGGAACACCGGGCATCCTGCGCGCCGAAGGTTGCCATGAACTGGTTCCACACCACCAGGTTCCAGAACCTGCATGACGGGGGCCGGTGCGTGATGACCAGCGCCTCGTCCTCGTCGAGCACGAAACTGCCGTAGGAGTAGCAGGCGTCGCGCGCCGACCAGCCGAAGTTGGCGTCGGGCACCTGATAGGGATCGGCGAAAGCGTTGGCGGCATGGGCGGTTTCGTGCCCCAGCCCGTGCTGGTCGTCGACTCGGTTGCCCACCGCCAACGGCACGATGGCGAACATGGTCCGCAACCAGGTCGCGGCGGCGCGCAGGCTCGCCGCGGTCTCGGCGTCGCCGTGCCGGATCGGGTCGGGCTCGTCGAGTGCCTCGATGTGCCACGTCACCGGACGGCCGGTCAGGGGATCGGCCTGATAGTCGCGGGTCATGAGGACGGCCGCGTCGGGCGTGGCGGGAAAGTCAAAGCTGAAGTTGCCCTCGGCGTCGATGTCGAGATCGGTGTCGCGGACGATCGCGACGACCCGATCCGACCAGGCGCCCGGTGTCGGCTCGTTGTAGGCCGTCACCGAAAAGTACACGCTGTCACCCTTATTCCCGCTGATGCGGTACCGGCGGGCGGGATCGACCGGGCAGATGAAGTAGTAGGCGTCGGTGTTGTCCCCGCCCCAGCGGCGGTCGCGGCGAAACGGAGTGTTCACCGCGACGAACTGCGGCCGGCCCGGTTCGGGGAACAGATAGCTGTCCAGGGCGACGCCCAGGGTGGCGGCGAGCATGCGGTAGCCGTCGGCGACGTGCCGGTCGTCGCTGACGGCACGATCACCCTCGAGAAACGAGTGACCCAGTTCGCCAAGCGTTTTCAGCAGTTCCTGCCACGCGTCCGTCGACTGGTGCGTCATGCGCTGATTCCTTTCAGGAGCAACCTGGTGGTGCGATCGACCCACGCATCGTCGAGTTCGGCGGCGCGGGTGAGCAGGGCGACCAGCGTGATGCCGGCGATGGTCTCGGCCAGTTCGGCGGCGGTCACGTCCGGCCGCACCTCGCGGCGCGCCGCGGCGTGCGCCAGCCAGTCGGCGAGGCCACCGCCGATGACGCCGGCGAACCGCTCCAGCAGTGCCGCATGCAGCGCCGGATCCGCGGCCATCTCACCGATCAGACCTGGTAGCGCCGCCCTGGCGGCCGGCGTGTTGAGGAAAGCCGTAGTGCGGCGGACCATTTCGCGCAGACCATCGGGAGCCGGCCCGCGCTCGGGAATGGCGGTGCCGGCGCCGAGCGGGAACACCGCCTCGTGGACCAGGTGTGCCTTGCTGGGCCAGCGGCGATAAATGGCGGGCTTGCTGGTGCCCGCGCGTTCGGCGATGGCGGAGACCAACAGACCCTGGTAACCGGTTTCGGCCAGCAGTTCGACCGTCGCGCTGAGCACCGCGGCGTCGATCCGGGGATCACGGGGTCGACCAAAATCTACTACCATTACGAAACTCAGAGTAACATAAGTCGCCGTGAACGTCCGCCTTGATGACCTCGCCTCCCCCCGGTTCAGCGTCGAGGGCCAACAGATTCTGGACATGATGGCCACGATGGCGCCGGAGTGCCCGTTGGATGCCGGCGCGCTGCACACCAGGGCCAGCGCCGACACCGGGCTGCACGATTTCGGGCCGGACGATTATCGGGAGCGCCTCGAGGTCTACCTCGCCGCGCTGCGCGAGATCGATGGCCTGCACGACGCCGGGGTGGTGAATTTTTATGGTCAGCTGCTGCAAGTGCTCAAGAACCGGTTGTTGTTGACCGACCTGCTGGGCCGCCATCCCGAGATCAACGACATCGAACTGCGCTCGCCCGTCGTCATTGCCGGGCTGCCCCGCACCGGCACCACCCACCTGCACAACATGCTGGCCGCGCCGCCCACCTTTCGCACCATGCCGTACTGGGAAAGCAACGAGCCGTTCCCGATGCCGAATGAGGTTGGCGTCGAGCCGGATCCGCGGCGAACCCGGATGGATGTCGCCGTCGGCGTGATCAACATGGTGATGCCGCATTTCGCGCTCATGCACGAAATGACCACCGACCATGTCCACGAAGAGATCCAGTTGTTGGCCAATGACGTGTCCACGATGTTGCTGGAGACGCTCGCCGACGTGCCCCGCTGGCGTGATTACTACCAGGCTCACGACCAGACGCCGCACTACGAATACCTGGCCACCCAACTCCGGGCGATGCAGCATCTGCGCGGCGGGCGGCGCTGGCTACTGAAGTCGCCCCAGCATCTCGAGCAGGTGCCCGTCCTGGATCGGGTATTTCCCGATAGCATCGTGGTGTTCACCCACCGTGATCCCGTACCGGTGGCGCTGTCGATGATCGCGATGATCACCTACTCCGCCCGCATGCATCGCTCGCCGGTGCCGGTGGAGCAGATTGCCAACTCCTGGATCGACCGCCTCGATCAGATGCTCACCGCGCTGATCCGCGACCGCGACACCATCGGGCCTGACCGCTCGATCGACGTCCGTTTCGACGACTTCATGGGCGACGAACTCGGTGTGGCGCAGCGGGTATACGCCCTGGCCGGCGAACCATTCACCGACGAGGCACGCGCGGCCGTCGGCGACTACCTCGCGGGCCACCGGCGCGGGCGACTGGGCAATGTCGAAACGTCCTACGAGATGTTCGGGCTGAGCGAGGGCGACCTGCGCGAGCGCTTCGCGCCGTATGTCGCGCGATTTCTGGCCTAAGCGTTTCCGAGCCACTACGTTCTCAACTCATGGTCTCTATGCCCGCGCTGGACGGTGTCGAACACAGGTACGTCGACCTGGGGAGCGGCGTGACGATCCACGTCGCGGACGCCGGGCCCGCGAGCGGGCCGGCGGTCATGCTGGTGCACGGCTTCCCGCAGAACTGGTGGGAATGGCACCGGCTGATCGGGCCGCTGGCCGCCGACGGCTACCGCGTGTTGTGTCCGGACCTGCGCGGCTCGGGCTGGAGTTCGGCCCCGCGCTCCAGCTACACCAAGGACGAGATGGCCGACGATCTGGCCGGGGTCCTGGATCGGTTGGGTGTCGCGACGGTGAAGCTGGTGGCCCACGACTGGGGTGGGCCGGTGGCGTTCATCATGATGCTGCGTCATCCAGAGAAAGTGACCGGGTTTTTCGGGGTGAATACCGTTGCGCCGTGGGTGAAGCCGGGCCTGGCGACACTGCGCAACATCTGGCGGTTCTGGTATCAGATCCCGATTTTGCTGCCCGTCGTCGGGCCGCGGGTGATCAGCGATCCCGACTCGCGGTTCGTCCGGATGCTCGGGTCATGGGTCGGTGGTGGTTACACCCTGCCCGAAGATGACATCCGGATGTACATCGAGTGTATGCAACAGCCCGGCCACGCGGAGGCCGGCTCACGCTGGTATCGCAGCTTCCAAACCAAAGAGATGCGCAAATGGATGCGTGGCCAATACAACGACGCTCGCGTCGACGTCCCGGTCCGCTGGCTGACAGGCACCAAAGATCCGGTGATCACCCCCGACCTCACCGACGGGTATGCCGACCACATCAATGATTTCGAGGTCGAGCTGGTGGACGGCGCCGGCCATTGGATTGTTGACCAGCGGCCCGATCTGGTCCTGGACCGGGTCCGCGTCTTTCTCGCCGAAAAGTCAGCCAGGTGAGCGCATTTCGGCGTGACGTTAGTCGACGCCGATGGTGACTTCTGTCGACTTGATGAACACGGTCGCCGGCTGACCGACCTTGAGTCCGAGCTCGGTCGCCGCGTCCTTGGTGACCGACGACGTGACCACCTGATCGCCGCCGTCAAGCGTGACCTTCACGACGGCCATCACGGTGCCGAGTTCGACCTCGGTGATGGTGCCCTTGAGCTGGTTTCGGGTCGAGAGCCGCATCGCAAGATCCTCCATGTCAGAACGGGCGGGGTCTGCGGTGAGCTTAGCCGCCCCGGACCACGGCCGGAATGGCTTGTCACGCCTTCGTTTACGGCGGGGCCGGACGAGCCTAGTGCCGCGGGCCGAGTAGGGCTACGGATGCATCCACGGCCGGCTCCACGATTTCTCGGACCGGCTTTCCGTCTTCGACCGCAAGTGCGGTCAGCTCGCGCAGGCCGCCCAGCAGGATCACGGCCAATGGCGCGGTCAACGGCGGCAGCTTTGCGCGCCGGAACCCCGGGCTGGCGCTGAGGCCGATCAGCAGGCTGGTCAACAACTGCAGCCCGCGCCGCTGGACCGGCCGAGCGGCCGCCCCCAGCGAGGGCAATTCACGGATCCAGCTCAACGTGATCGCCGGCCGGGCCTCGATATATCCGACGTAGGCCTCGACCGCCTGGCGGATCTGCACGTGCCAATCGGCCTCGGGATCGACGGATGCCGTGATCTTCGCGCCCAGTTTCTCGATGTCGACGGCCAGCAGCTCGAGGAAGCACTCTTCCTTCCCGGCGAAGTGGTCGTAGAACGTGCGCTTGGACGTGCGGGCGTGGCGGACCACATCGGCGACCGTGCTGGCGCGGTAGCCGCGTTCGGTGATCGAGGTGGCCAGACCGTCGAGCAGCCGTTGCCGGAACGGATCCGGCTCGGCGGGTGCGTCGCTCGCGACCGCATCAGCGGCAGGCGCTGTCACCGCTGGTGTCACGCGGGTGGCCCCTTTCGCTGAGTGCGGCACCTTGTCAGGTTTGGTACTTCAGAGTACCGTACGAGGAACACGCTGCGGTACATCGCCGTACCAGCCCCCGTGACGGGGCAGATGTTGGGAGACGCCATCGTCATGAGCCACCAAGTCGCCGCCCCGCCGGCCGCCGTCAACCTGCCCCCGGCGGTCCGGATACCCAAGGTGCTTCAGGGCCTTGGATTCGCGATGTCGCGACGCTGGATGATCCAACGGCTGGCACGCCGGCACGGCGATGTGTTCACGCTCAACCTGCCGATGTACGGGCGCGTCATCGCCGTCGGTGACCCGCAGTTGGCGAAACAGATCTTCACGACCAGTCCCGACGAGCTCGGCAACATCCAGCCCAATCTGAGCAGGCTGTTCGGCACCGGCTCCGTCTTCGCGCTCGAGGGCGAACAACATCGTCAACGGCGTCGGCTGTTGGCGCCGCCGTTCCACGGCAAGAGCATGAAGAAGTACGAAAGCATCATCGAAGAAGAGACGCTGCGCGAAATCGCCGACTGGCCGCAAGGCAGCCCTTTCCCGACGCTGCCGCCGATGATGCGGATCACGCTGAACGCCATCCTGCGCGCGGTTTTCGGCGCGGAAGGCGCCGAACTCGACGAGCTGCGCCGGCTCATTCCCCCGTGGGTCACCTTGGGATCGCGACTGGCTTCGGTGCCGATGCCCAAACGCCAATTCGGCCGGTACAGCCCGTGGGGGCGGCTGGCCGAATGGCGACGCCGGTACGACAAGGTCATCGACAAGTTGATCGACGACGAGCGGGCCGATGCGCAGTTCGCCCAGCGGACCGACGTCCTGGCGATGCTGCTGCGCACCACGTACGAAGACGGTTCGGCCATGTCGCGCAAGGACATTGGCGACGAGCTGCTCACCCTGCTGGCGGCCGGGCATGAAACCACCGCGTCGACGCTGGGCTGGGCGTTCGAGCGGATCAGCCGGCACCCCGACCTGTTGCGGGCGCTCGTCGAAGAGGCCGACAACGGCGGCAGCGAGCTGCGTCAGGCCACGATCCTGGAGGTCCAGCGGGCCAGGACGGTGATCGACCTCGCCGGCCGCCACGTCTACCCCGAGACCTTCCAGCTCGGTGAGTGGGTGATTCCGCGTGGCGATTCGATCATCGTCGGGATCGGGCAAATTCACTGCAACCCCGACGTGTTCCCCGATCCGGACCGCTTCGACCCCCAGCGCTTCATCGGGACCAAGCCGGCGGCGTTGTCGTGGATCCCGTTCGGTGGCGGGACCCGCCGCTGTGTGGGGGCGGCGTTCGCCAACATGGAGATGGACGTAGTTCTTCGAACGGTGCTGCGCCACTTGACCATTGAGACGACAGATGCACCCGACGAGCGGTGGCACGGCCGCGGGGTCGCGTTCACCCCGAAGGACGGCGGCCGGATTGTGGTGCGCCCGCGCTGAACTCGCCGCTTACGGCGCCGGGCGGAGCGGCGTCGCTATTGGTCCGCGGTCGCCCGCCGGGGCAGCTTCCAGCCCGGGCGGATGAAGTGGCAGGTGTATCCGCTGGGATAGTGCTGCAAGTAATCCTGGTGTTCGGGCTCTGCTTCCCAGAACTCGCCGGCCGGGCTGACCTCCGTCACCACCTTGCCGGGCCACAGCCCGGACGCCTCGACATCCGCGATGGTGTCCAGCGCGATCCGCTTCTGGTCCTCGTCAAGATAGAAGATGGCCGACCGGTAGCTGAGTCCCCGGTCGTTGCCCTGCCGGTCTTTCGTTGTCGGATCGTGGATTTGGAAGAAGAACTCCAGCACCGTGCGGTAGTCGGTGACCGCCGGGTCGTACATGATCTCGATGGCCTCGGCGTGTGTGCCGTGATTGCGGTAGGTCGCATTGGGGACGTCACCGCCGGTGTATCCCACCCGGGTCGATACCACGCCCGGCTGCTTGCGGATCAGTTCCTGCATCCCCCAAAAGCAGCCGCCGGCGAGAATCGCTTTCTGGTTGGTCATCCTTCGTCCTCCATAACCGGCCAGCACTCGGGCACGAATAAAAGCCAGGCTACACTCCGCCGATGAGCTGCAACGGTGCCGCGAAATCATGAGCACGCCCATGTTCTCCCGTAGCGAACTGGCCGCGGCGTTCGAAAAATTCGAAGCGACCGTCGATGCGGCGGCGCGATCGCAGGACTGGGACGCGTGGGTCCAGCACTACACACCCGACGTCCTATACATCGAACATGCGGCGGGCACGATGCGCGGCCGCGATGAGGTCCGCGAGTGGATCAGCCGGACGATGGGCAGCTTTCCGGGCAGCCACATGGTTGCGTTCCCGTCGCTGTGGTCGGTGATCGACGAAGCGACCGGGCGCATCATCATGGAACTCGACAACCCGATGCGCGATCCCGGCGACGGAACGGTCATCGGAGCGACGAACATCTCGATCATCACCTACGCCGGTGACGGACTGTGGCGTCAGCAGGAAGACATCTACAACCCGCTGCGCTTCGTGCAGGCCACGTTGAAGTGGTGTCGCAAGGCGCAGGAGCTCGGCACCCTCGACGAGGCCGCCGCGCAGTTCATGGAGCAGTACGGAGCCGCCCAGTGAGCACCAAGCCCAAACTCGTCATCGGGGCCAACGGCTTTCTCGGTTCACACGTCACCCGCCAGCTGGCGGCCGACGGCCATGAGGTGCGGGCGATGGTGCGCGAGGGCGCCAACACCCGGTCCATCGACGACCTCGAGCTCACCCGGTTTCACGGCGACGTGTTCGATACCGCCGTGCTGCGGGACGCGGTGGACGGCGTCGACGACGTCTACTACTGCGTCGTCGACACCCGCGCCTGGCTACGCGATACCTCGCCGCTGTTTCGCACCAACGTCGAAGGGCTGCGCAACGTTCTCGATGTGGCGGTCACGCATCCCCTGCGCAGGTTCATTTTCACCAGCACCTACACAACGGTCGGGCGCAAGTACGGCCGCGTGGCGACCGAAGACGATGTGATCGGCTCGCGAGGGCTGACTCCCTACGTCCAGTCCCGGGTTCAGGCCGAGAACCTGGTGATGCGCTACGTGGCCGACGCCGGGCTGCCCGCGGTGGCGATGTGTGTGTCGACGACATACGGCAGCGGCGACTGGGGCCGCACGCCGCACGGTGCGTTCATCGCCGGCGCGGTCTTCGGCAAACTGCCCTTCACGATGGAGGGCATTGCGCTGGAAGCCGTCGGCGTCGACGACGCGGCCCGGGCCATGATCCTGGCCTCCGAACGCGGGCGCATCGGCGAACGGTACCTGATCTCCGAGCGGATGATCGCGCTGAAAGATGTGGTCCGGATATCGGCCGACGAGGCCGGCGTGCCCGCGCCGCGGCGCGCCATCTCCGTTCCGATGCTGTATGCGCTCGGCGCGCTGGGTGACCTGCGGGCCCGGTTCACCGGCAAGGATGCCGAACTCAGCCTCGCGTCGGTGCGCATGATGCGCGCGGAGGCACCCGTCGACCACGGCAAGGCCGTCCGTGAATTGGGCTGGCACCCGCGCCCGGTCGAGGAATCCATCCGCGAGGCCGCCCGGTTCTGGGTCGCGATGCGTGATGCCAAAGGTAGGAGCACGACTGCGGGCTGAACACCACGCCGACCGCCGTTCAGGACGCGGCGCGGGTGCTTGGTGCGGGACTAGCCTCGCGGTGTGACTACCGCGCGAGTGCCGGTCGATCTCAGCGGCGCGCCCCAGACCATGCTGGCGACCCTGTACGCGAAGGCGCTGGACGCCGACTTCGCGAAACCGGTCCTGGGCGATCGGTTCGCGAAGGAGATCGTCGATCGGATCGACTACGACTGGAAGAAGACGACCATCACCCCGCGCCGAGCGCCGTCGGTGACTACCCGGTCAGCGCACTTCGACCGGTGGACGCGCAAATTCCTTGCCGCGCAACCACATTCGGTCGTACTCCATCTGGGCTGCGGGCTGGACAGCCGATTTTTCCGCTTGCGGCCCGGCCCGGACGTGGAATGGTACGACGTCGACTACCCCGAGGTCGCTGCGCTGCGGACCCAGCTATACCCGAGCCACGATCACTATCACGTCGTCGCCGCGTCGGTCACGGACCCGGCATGGCTGGCGGAAATTCCCGCCGACCGTCCCACCCTGATGATCGCGGAGGGGTTGACCATGTACCTCACCGAGCAGGACGGCACCGCGCTACTGCGCCGCGTGGTCGCCCGGTTCGGTTCGGGTGAGCTCCAGTTCGACGTGTTCAATTGGCTCGGGATCAAGTCGCAGTGGCTCAACACAGTGGTGCGACGGTCCGGATCCACGCTGCGCTGGGCGATCAACGGGCCCGACGACATCATCGCCGCCGTACCGGCGGTGCGCCTGGTGGCCTGGGAACGATGGTTTGAGTCGAGCACCTTCGCGCAGTTGCCCCGCTCATCGCGAGCCCTGGCCAAGGTCATGTCGCAGGTTCCGGCGGCGGCGAACATGTCGCAGTATCACCGCTACGCATTCGGTCCGGCCCGGCGGGAAGCCTTGACCGAGGACGCGTGTTGAACCATCGAAGAGCGTTTAAGGAGGAACCATCATGGCCCACCCGGAAATCAAAGAACCCAGCGCGGGGCACCCGATCACCATCGAGCCGACCAAGGGACGGGTGCAGGTGCGCGTCAACGGCGAGCTGGTCGCCGACACCACCGCGGCGCTGGAATTACGCGAAGCCACTTTGCCTGCGGTGCAATACATTCCGATCGCCGATGTGGTGCAGGATCGGCTCACGCGGACCGACACCAGCACCTATTGCCCCTTCAAGGGCGACGCCAGCTATTACAGCGTGACCACCTCGGCCGGCGACACCGTCGACGACGTGATCTGGACATACGAGCAGCCGTATCCGGCGGTCGAAAAGATTGCCGGGCATGTCGCGTTCTACCCCAACAAGGCCGACATCAGCGTTTCGGCTCAGTAGGGCAGCCATCCGGGAAGCGCGGTGGCCACCGCACGGGTGTCGCTGTACACGCGCATCGAGGCGATCAGGCCGTCGCGGGTGTCGAAGATGCAGACGAACGGGCTGTCGTACTCGACGCCGTCGGACGTGGTGCCGGTGGCCTGCGCCTCCACGACAACGGTCTCTCCCTCGTTGACGCAGCGCACCAGATCGATGGTCAGTTCGAGGACTTGTTTGCGCCGCTCGATCGACTGCCGCAGTACCTTCTTGTCGCACGGGGTGCGCGTGTAGAGCGTCCAGTAGGTGAAGTCGTCACTGAGCAGGGAGAAGCCCTCGTCGAGATCGCCGCCGTCACTGGTGCTCTGCAGGAACATCCAGGCCAGCTCGCCCTGCGGGTCATCGAACGGCGTCATCACAACGCAATATTGACTTGGGACACAGTTCACGGTCAATCAGAGCAGTCGGAGAATCATCAGGTGCAGACCGCGCGCACGGTCGTGTTTCCCGGAGCGGTCAGCTTCGGTCACACGTTGGCGCCCCTTCGCCGCGGGCTCGGGGATCCATGCTTTCGGACTCCCGGTGACGGCTCGATCTGGCGCACCAGTCTGCTGCCCAGCGGACCCGTCACGGCCCGGATCAGCCGTGTCGGGCCCAATGCCGCGCACGTTGCGGCGTGGGGCAGCGGCGCGCAGGAGTTCATCGAAATAGTGCCCGGCATGCTGGGTTTCGAGGACGACGACACGGATTTCGTGCCCCGTCATCCGACGGTGGCCGCCGCATACGCACGGGTTCCACACCTGCGCCTGGGCCGCACCGGGCTCGTGCTGGAGGCCCTGATTCCCGCGATCATCGAGCAGCGGGTGCCCGGCGCCGACGCGTTTCGCTCCTGGCGGGTGCTGGTGTCGAAATACGGGACGCCGGCGCCGGGCCCCGCGCCGGATGGGATGCGCGTCATGCCGCCTGCCGAGGTGTGGCGGAGCATCCCGTCGTGGGAGTTTCATCGCGCCAACGTCGACCCGCGGCGGGCGCAGACCGTGGTGACCTGTGCGCGACGGGCCTCGTCGCTGGAACGGCTGGTGTCGCGGCCGACGCTGCCGGCGCGTGAAGCGCTGATGTCGTTGCCCGGGGTGGGGGAATGGACCGCCGCGGAGACCGCGCAACGTGCCTTCGGCGACGCCGACGCCGTGTCGGTGGGCGACTACCACATTCCCAAAATGATCGGCTTGACATTGCTGGGCCGGCCCGTCGACGACGCGGGCATGCTCGAACTGCTCGAGCCGATGCGGCCCCACCGCCAGCGCGTGGTTGCGCTGCTCTACGCCAGCGGACTGGCCCACGAGCCCCGCCGCGGCCCGCGACTGCCCGTGCAGCAAATCCACTCGCTTTGATCCGCCGCGTTTTTCAGCTTGACCATCGGGTACCCAACGGGGCAAGCAAGCGTGTGTGAACCTCACGGAAGGAAGCCAGGAAAAAAGCGATGACTCAGTTCACAATTCCGGGATTGACCGACAAGCAGGCAGCGCGGCTCACCGAGCTGCTGCAAAAGCAACTGAGCACCTACAACGATCTCCATCTGACGCTGAAGCACATTCACTGGAACGTGGTTGGCCCCAATTTCATCGGCGTGCACGAGATGATCGACCCGCAGGTGGACGCCGTCCGCGGATTTGCCGACGATGTTGCCGAACGCATTGCGGCCCTTGGTGCTTCGCCGCAAGGCACGCCCGGCGCCATCATCAAGGATCGCTCGTGGGACGACTACTCGGTTGGCCGCGACACAGTCCAGGCGCACTTGGCTGCGCTGGACCTCGTCTACACCGGCGTCATCGAGGACATCCGCCAATACATCGAGGAGACAGACGAACTCGACCAGGTGACCCAAGACCTGCTGATCGGCCAGGCGGGGCAGCTGGAGAAGTTCCAATGGTTCGTCCGGGCGCACCTGGAAAGCGCCGGCGGCGAGCTGGCACACAAGGGCAAGAGCACCGAGAAGGACGCCGCCAGCAGCGCGCGTGGCAAATCCTAAGGTCGTGCTGGGAACGGTGGCTTCGGCCCGACTCCGCCATTCTTGGGCACCAGAACGTTGATGCGATCTCCCGCCGCGAGCCGCACCGCGGGCCGGGCATCAACCAGACGGCGGTGGTGTACGACGGAAACCGGCAGGTGGCCAGACGGCCACTCCAGCTCATCGAGGTTGCGGCCGACTGCAGCCGAATCCGAAGCCAGAGTGTGCTCGACGATGCAGTAGCCGTCGAGTTCACTACGCGGATCATGTTCGGTGTCCGGCTCTTTCGGGCCGGATACCTCCACGCCTCGGCGGTTACCGTTGCGGTCGGGTTCGACGTTGGTGAAGTGTGCGCCGACCGCGCGCAGCACGTTCTGGTTGGTCAGCCAACCCTGAACGTGCCGGGCGTCGGTGTCGATCACCGGTAGGCCGTCGCGACCGTAGAGAACGAGCTGACGCAAGGCCTGAGCGAGGCTGTCGTTCGCGAAAAGTGCCTGCGGTTCCCGGATCCGGGTCACGGGCCCGAGCAGTGTCGTGCGGTCTGGCGCGGCGGCACTTGCGGGCTCGGTGAGGTCAAGCGGTGTGGTGAACGGGTGCATGGCGTCCGCAACCGTGAGGTCGGCAAACGCGTGGGTGGGGGTGGGCCGGTCGATGTCGATGCCCCGGCGTAAGAGTTTGGTGGTGTAGATGGTGCCGTAGGAGAGCCCGCGCGACACGGTCGTGCCGACAGCAACGGCCAGCATGACCGGCAAGGTCAGGGTGAAGTCGCCGGTCATCTCGACCGTGCTGGCCAGCGCCGTAAGCGGGGCCCGCGCGGCCGAAGCGAACACCGCCGCCATCCCCACGATCGCGTAGAGCGCCGGATGGCCGATCGCGGTACCTATGACGTGCTGCATGACCAGGCCGAAAGCCATCCCCGATGTGGCTCCGATGAACAGAGAGGGAGCGAATACACCGCCAGAGCCGCCGATCCCGATGGTCAGGCTGCAGGCCAGCATTTTGCCGGCGGCGAGGATCACCAGGAACCACAGTGCGTAATGGCCGGCGAAGGCGGCGTACATCACCGGATAGCCAACCCCGTAGAGCTGGGGGACGGCGAGCAGCAATAAGCCGAGCACGATTCCTCCGACCGCCGGCCGCGCCCAGTTCGGGCGGTTGCCCCATACCCGGTCACACAGGTCCTCGGTCTTGTACAGGAGATTCTTGAAGACGATCCCAATCAGGCCGGCGACCGCGGCAAGCACCGCGATCAGCAGGTAGTTGGCGATGTGATTCAGCTCGATACCTTGCGGGAGCTGGGTGAGGAACGGGTCGGAGCCGAAGAACACACGGGCGATGACGTCGGCCACCATCGCCGAAAGCATGATGGTGAAGATCGCTTCGACGGAGAGTTCGCGCAGGATCAGTTCGACGGCGAAGAAAACCCCGGTGATCGGGGCGTTGAACGTTGCCGAGATGCCGCCGGCGGCGCCGCAGGCCACCAGTACCCGCAGCCGGTTCTCCGGCATCCGAACCCACTGACCGAAGCTTGACGCCAGCGCCGCGCCAATCTGCACGATCGGTCCTTCGCGCCCGACGGAGCCGCCGGTGCCGATGCACACCGCCGAGGCCAACGCCTTTACCACCGTTACCTGAGGCCGAATTCGGCCGCCGTTCTCCGCGACCGCGATCATGACTTCTGGTACGCCATGGCCGCGCGCCTCTCGCGCAAACCGGTTGATCAGCGGCCCGTACAACAACCCGCCGACGACGGGGATGACCGCGTAAAAGCCGACCCCCAGCCACGGTAGGTGATCGCTGGCCGCCCACCCCTGTTGGCCGAACTCGTCGCGGCCGGTCGCCAGCCAGGTGAAGCCGAAGATGAGGTAGCGAAATGCCACGGCACCGAGCCCGGCGCCCACCCCTACCGCAATCGCCACGCAAAACAATCCGAGCCGGTTCGCGCGCAGCCACCTGGCGACCCATCCGACGGAACCGGACGCCATCCGCCAGGTCCGAACCGGGTCAGCGGCCGCTCTGTCCTGCTCCATCCCCGGTCACCCCTCCGCTGCGGCCTTCTCCTTTGTTGCCCGAAGCCAGGACCATCGAACATCTCAGAAGCCGCACTAGCTAGAGCTTTTTGTCTCAGCAAATATTGCCCTCTCAAACTATCGCCCGCATGTCGGCAGCGACGCCTGGGGCAGGCTGACGATCGGGCGGGCAAAAGGTGCGGCAGGGGGCGGGTGCTCGCACGGGTAGGCTCGCCTTCGGAATAAGTGGACCCTAGTCCGGTTATATGGGATATCCACTATATGAGGAGGCCAGATGCCTGCAGTTACGTCCAACACGCTGACGTTGCCACGAGTCAGCGGTCCCGGGGCCGCCGACACCGAGCGGCCGGTCCGATCGATCACCACCGGCCCTCGCGGTTACGAGGGCGAGGGTTTTCCGGTGGTGCGCGCTTTCGCTGGGGTCAGCGCGGCCGCGTTGGATCCCTTCGTGCACATGGACCAGATGGGCGAGGTCGAATACCAGCCGGGAGAGCCGCGGGGCACCGACTGGCATCCGCACCGCGGCTTCGAGACCGTGACCTACATGCTCGACGGAAAGTTTGCGCACCAGGACTCCCACGGCGGCGGCGGCCTGATCGCCGACGGCGCCACGCAGTGGATGACGGCCGGCTCGGGCATCCTGCACATCGAGACGCCGCCCGCCGAGCTGGTCGACAGCGGCGGACTCTTTCACGGTGTCCAGCTCTGGGTGAACCTGCCGAAGAAAGACAAGTTCGCACGCCCGCGGTATCAGTCGATCGAAGGCGGCGACGCCGCGTTGCTGGCATCCGACGACGGCGGAGCGCTCATCCGCATCATCGCCGGCGAGATCGACGGCCACCGGGGCCCCGGTGTCACCCACACGCCGATCACCCTCGCGCACGCGACGATCGAGAACGGGGCGCGGCTCAACATCCCATGGCGACGCGACTTCAATGCCCTGGTCTATGTCCTGTCCGGCAGCGGGTACGTCGGCCCGGTCGCCCATCCGATACACCAGGGGCAGTTGGCGGTCCTGGGGCCCGGCGATCGGATCACCGTGGGAGCCCGGCAGGCCCCGGATTCGGGCCGGGCAGCCATTGATTTGCTGCTGCTGGGTGGGCAGCCGATTCGCGAGCCGGTATTCCACTACGGGCCTTTCGTAATGAACACTCGCGCGGAATTGATCGAGGCGCTCGAGGACTACCAGGCCGGGAAGTTTGGCACCATTCCACCAAATGCGCTAATGCCGCACCACGGCGGTGGCACACTTTAGCAATGCTTCCACGGGGGACTCGCCGGCCGGGGCGTCCGCCCGCCGCGAAGGCCGACGAGACTCGGCAACGAATCATCCAAGCTGCTCGTTTGGTATTCAGCGAGCGAGGCTACGACGGCGCGACGTTCCAGGCCATCGCCGCGCGCGCGGACCTCACCCGGCCTGCGATCAACCATTACTTCTCGAGCAAACGCGCGCTTTATCGCGAAGTTCTGCAAGACACCAACGAGTCCGTCATCGGCGCCGGCATCAAACAGGCGCAACGCGAAACCACCCTGGCGGCCCAGTTGACGGCATTCATCTCCGAAGCGACGAAAGCCAATTCCAAGAACCCTGCCGGATCCGCTTTTTTAGTCACGGGCGCACTGGAATCGCAGCGCCACCCGGATTTGATTGGAAGTGACGACGATTCCGTTCGGCTTGCCCGAGATTTTCTGCTGGGTCTCATCAACGACGCGATCGAGCGCGGCGAAATCGTCTCCGGAATCGAGGCGTCGGCTTTGACCGAGGCCCTTCTGGTGCTGGTCTGCGGGGTCGGTCTCTATGCGGGCTACATCGAGGGCCCCGAAAACCTGCTGGCGATCGTCGGCGTGATGCGCCAGCTTCTGGAGGGCGCGCTCCGGCGGCCGGAGGCTTAGCCGTATCGGCGCAGTGAAGTTGCGCACAAAGCGTATAGGCTAACTAACTTATCCCGGTATCATGGCCGGGATATGACTGATCTGGATGCCTCGTCGCCGCCGTCCGTACGGTCTGCCGGCGACAGCTGGACCATCACCGAACTCGTCGGCGCCACCGCGCTGGGCGTCGCCGCGTCGCGCGCGGCGGAAACCGCCGGACCCGATCCGCTGATCCGCGACGACTTCGCGCGCCTGCTGGTGTCGTCCGCCGGTCCGGCGTGGGCGCGGCTGGCCGACCCGGAGCTCGCCTGGCTCGACGGTGATGAGCACGGGCAGCGCTCGCATCGGTGCGGGATCGCCTACCAGGCTGTGCGCACCCACTTCTTCGACCAGTACTTCACGGACGCCGCCGGCGCCGGGATCCGGCAAGTGGTGATATTGGCCGCCGGGCTCGACTCCAGGGCTTACCGATTGGACTGGCCGGCCGGCACCGCGGTCTACGAAATCGACCAGCCCCAGGTACTGCGATACAAGACCGACATCTTGGAGCGGCACGGCGCCGTGCCGTCCGCCATCCGGCGTACCGTCCCGGTGGACCTGCGGGACGATTGGCCCGCGGCCCTGGCCGCCGCCGGATTCGACCGCAGTCAACCCACCGCGTGGCTGGCCGAAGGGCTGTTGCCGTACCTGCCCAGCGACGCCCAGGACCGGCTGTTCGAGATGGTCACCGCCCTCAGCGCGCCGGACAGTCGGATCGCGATCGAGATGTTCGGCTTGAATTCCCGCAGCAACTCGCAACGCTGGCTGCGGATGCGGGACCGGCTCGGTTTGGATGTCAACGTCCAGGCGCTGACCTACCACGAGCCGGATCGTTCCGACGCCGCCGCGTGGCTGGCCGACCACGGCTGGGCCGTGCACAGCGTGAGCAACCGCGACGAGATGGCCCGGCTGGGCCGTCCGGTACCCGACGACCTGACCGACGAAGCGGTCCGCAGCACGCTGCTGCGGGCGCAACTCGGCAACACCACCGCCTGACCACGGACCGATCCAAGGAGCACCGCCATGAGTTCACTGCGCACCCACGATGACACGTGGGACATCAAGAGCAGCGTCGGCACCACAGCCGTGATGGTGGCCGCGGCGCGCGCCGTCGAGACCGAACGTCCCGATGCGCTCATCCGCGACCCCTACGCCAAGCTCCTGGTCACCAATTCCGGTGCCGGCGTGTTGTGGGAGGCGATGCTCGACCCGGAGATCGCGGCCAAGGTCGAAGCTCTGGACGAAGAGTCCGCGGCGCACCTGCACCACATGCGCGGCTACCAAGCGGTGCGGACGCACTTCTTCGACACCTTCTTCACCGACGCCGTCGCCGCCGGGATCCGCCAGATCGTGATCCTGGCGTCGGGGCTGGACTCCCGCGCGTACCGGCTGGACTGGCCGGCCGGCACCACGGTCTACGAACTCGACCAGCCCGAGGTGCTGGCCTATAAGTCGACCACCCTGGCGGAAAGCGGGGCCACGCCTTCGGCCGAGCGCCGCGAAGTCGCCATCGACCTGCGTCAGGACTGGCCCGCGGCGCTGCGTGCCGCGGGCTTCGACCCCACCCAGCGCACCGCCTGGCTGGCCGAGGGCCTGCTGATGTACCTGCCTGCCGAGGCGCAGGACCGGTTGTTCACCCTGATCGGGGAGCTGAGCCCGGCCGGAAGCCGCGTCTCGGCGGAAACCGCACCCAATCACGCCGACGAGCGGCGCCAGCAGATGCGGGAACGGTTCAAGAAGGTTGCCGACGAGATCGGTATGGAGCAGACCCTCGACGTCGGCGAGCTGATGTATCGCGACGAACACCGCGCCGACGTCACCGAGTGGCTCAACGAACACGGCTGGCGTGCGACGGCCGAGCACTCGACCGCGGCGATGCGCCGGCTGGGCCGCTGGATTGAGAACGTCGCGCTGGCCGACGACAAGGACGCCTTCTCCGACTTCGTCATCGCCGAGCGCTTGTAAGGTCGGCTAACCGCGACGCGCGTCGCGGTTATGCGGTGACGCGCCCGATCGGCGACCCACGCCCGCCGTTGGCTCGCGGCTGCGGTTACCGGGAATTCGCCTGGTCGTCCGGGACAATGTTCACTCATTATGGGCAGCGGCGGATCCGACCAATCGCACCGCTGGGTGCTGAGAAAGGCACGGTTGGTCGCCGCCACCGCGTCGGCGTTCGTCATGGCGATCACCGGTATGGGGTGGACGGGTTACCACACGGCCCTGGGCAAGATCATCATTTCGCACGCACTGCCGAATGCGGCGACGACGCTGGACGGCAACCAGAACATCCTGCTGATGGGCCTGGACAGCCGGCTGGACCAAAACGGCAAGCCCCTGCCCCAAGAGATCTATGACGCGCTGCATGCCGGCGACGAGAGCTCGGGCGGCTACAACGCCAATGTCCTTATCGTCGTGCATATCTCGGACGGTGACGGGCCCGTTACCGCGATCTCGATTCCGCGCGACGACTACGCGGAGCTGCCGGGCTGTCCCGGGTCGGTCTGTGCCGGCAAGATCAAACAGGCATACGGTCTGGCCTATCAGCAGTCGTTGAATTCGCAGGCGGCCGGGAATTCGAGTGGGGCGGGCGCCAACAACTTGACGGCCCGGGAGCAGACCGCCCGTGAGGCGGGCCGTAAGGCCGAAATCGACGCCGTCAAAGCCTTTCTGGGCGTCTCGGTCGATCATTTCGTCGAGATCACACTCGGCGCCTTCTTTCAAATCGCCAAGGCCGTCGAGCCGATCACCGTGTGCCTCAACGCCGATACGCGGGACAGTTATTCGGGTGCCGACTTCCACCAAGGCGTACAGCGCATCGATGCCGCGGACGCGATGGCCTTCGTGCGGCAGCGGCGGGACGAAAACGACGGCTCATTCACCGACTTCGATCGGACGCGGCGACAGCAGGCGTTTTTGGTGTCACTGGTCGAGGCGGCTCGCAGGGGCGGTGCGCTGTCCAGCGTGAGCGGCCTGCGCAAACTGCTGCAGGTCGCCCGCGACAACGTCGCCGTCGACGACGGATTGGATATCGTGGAATTCGCCTCTCGCGCCTCGCAATTGAGTGAGCGCCCGCTGTCGCTCTACACCCTGCCGATCGCCGGCTTCGGCAAGGATGCCAACGGATCCGACATCAACCAGGTCGACCTTCCGACCATCCGGCGCATCGTCAACGAGCGCTTCAGGTCGGACACACCGGTCGCGCTCGAGGCCGCATCACCGAACACCCAGCCACCGCCGCCGCCGGCCGAGCCCGCGATCCTCGACGTCGTCAATGCCACCTCACGCGATGGGCTCGCGGGCGCAATCGAGGAGGCCTTCGCCAGCCGTGGCTTCACCCGCGGCAGCGCCACGACGGCGGCGGTCCCGGCCGACGACAGCATCATCGAATACGGCCCCGGGGCCGACCGGGCCGCCCAGCTCCTGGCCGACCAACTGCACGTGCCGGCGACGGCGAACGACACCGTGGCCGCAGGGACGGTGCGCCTGACCGTGGGAACGCAGTTTCCCGCCTCCGACTACCTTGCCCACCCCGGCGCAACGCCCGACCCGTCCGGGTCCGGGCAGGTGAGTGCCGTGGCCGCCACCGGCACCGGCGACCGTGCCCCGGCGCCGACCGACCTCAGCCAGATGACCGCGGCGAACGTCCCCTGTGTGAAGTAACCCCACCGGTCATCGCGCCCGCGCGCAGCGGCGCGGGACGACCTGACTCCGCCGAGACTTGGGTTGGCCGGATCCTTCCTACTGCTCTCCCAACCGGATGGTTAGTATCGCGGTTATCACCGACGAGCGGCCGCCGCGGCGGGACTCTGCTCGGGAAGGACAATGATGACCACCGAATCGGTTGCATCCAAGACCTCCGCATCCAATGGGACGGCTCAGCAGGCCGACATCCCGGCCACGGTCGCCCGGCTTCGCCAGACCTTCGCCACGGGACGCACCCGCGACATCGAGTGGCGCAAACGCCAGCTGCTGCAGCTGGCGAAGCTGATGGAAGAGAACGAGGGCGCCATCGCGTCAGCCCTCGCCGAAGACCTGGACCGTAGTCCCTTCGAAACCTTCATCGCCGACATCGCCACGACCGCCGGGGAGGCGAAGTACGCGGCGAAAAAGGTTCGGCGGTGGACGAAGCGCAGATACCAGCTGCTCGAGATGCCGCAGCTGCCGGGCCGCGGCTGGATCGAATACGAGCCCTATGGCACGGTGCTGATCATCGGCGCCTGGAACTACCCCTTCTACCTGACGCTGGGTCCGGCGGTCGGCGCGATCGCCGCCGGCAACGCCGTCATCCTCAAGCCCTCGGAAATCGCCGCGGCGTCGGCACACGTAATGGCCGACCTGGTGCCGAAATATCTCGACAACGATGCCATCGCCGTGGTCGAGGGCGATGGCGCGACGAGCCAGGAGCTCATCGCCCAGGGCCTGGATCGGGTGCTGTTCACCGGCGGTACCGAGATCGGCCGCAAGGTCTACGAGGGCGCGGCCCCACACCTGACTCCCTGCACGCTGGAACTCGGCGGCAAGAGCCCGGTGATCGTCGCGGCGGACGCCGACGTGGACGTGGCGGCCAAGCGGATCGCCTGGATGAAGCTGCTCAACGCCGGACAGACCTGTGTCGCACCGGATTACGTGTTGGCGGACGCCACGATTCGCGACGAGCTGGTCAGCAAGATCGGCGCTGCCATCACGAAGTTCACCTCCGACAAGCCCGACGGCATGCGGATCGTCAACCAGCGGCAGTTCGACCGGATCAGCAGCTACCTGTCCGGCGGGGACGGCAGGGTCATCGTCGGCGGCAAGTGTGACGCGTCGAGCCTGCGTATCCAGCCGGCCGTCGTGGTGGACCCCGATCCGGACGGCCCGCTGATGCAGAACGAGATCTTCGGGCCGGTGCTGCCGGTGGTCACCGTCCAATCCCTGGACGACGCAATACGTTTCATCAACTCGCGGCCCAAGCCCCTGTCGGCTTACCTGTTCACCAAGACGCGCCAGACCCGTGAGCGCGTGATCAAGGAAGTGCCGGCCGGCGGCATGCTGGTCAACCACCTCGCCTTCCAGGTGTCGACGGCCAAGCTGCCCTTCGGTGGCGTCGGCGCGTCGGGCATGGGCGCCTACCACGGCAAGTTCGGCTTCGAGGAGTTCAGCCACCGCAAGTCGGTGCTGACCAAGCCGACCCGCCCCGACCTGTCGAGCTTCATCTACCCGCCCTACACCGACCGCGCCATGAAGATGGCCCGCCGGATGTTCTAGAGATCGTTTTTCCACGCCAAATCACTTGCTAGATACAACTTTTCATACCCGAGAGGAAACTCATGCCAGGAGTGCAGGATCGCGTCATCATCGTCACCGGAGCCGGTGGAGGACTGGGTCGTGACTACGCCCTGACCCTCGCCAAGGAGGGCGCCAGCGTCGTCGTCAACGACCTCGGCGGTTCACGCGACGGCACCGGTGCCGGCCACAACATGGCCGACGATGTGGTCAAGGAGATCAAGGACGCCGGCGGTCGGGCTGTCGCCAACTACGACAGCGTCGCCGAGACCGAGGGCGCCGAGAACATCATCAAGACCGCGCTCGACGAATTCGGCGCCGTGCACGGCGTGGTCAGCAACGCCGGCATCCTGCGCGACGGCACCTTCCACAAGATGTCCTTCGAGAACTGGGACGCCGTGCTCAAGGTGCACCTCTACGGTGGTTACAACGTCATCCGCGCCGCATGGCCGCACTTCCGCGAGCAGAGCTACGGTCGCGTGGTCGTCGCCACCTCCACCAGCGGGCTGTTCGGCAACTTCGGCCAAACCAACTACGGTGCGGCCAAACTCGGCCTCGTCGGCTTGATCAACAGCCTGGCGCTGGAGGGTGCGAAGTACAACATCCACGCCAACGCGGTCGCCCCGATCGCGGCGACCCGGATGACCGAAGACATCCTTCCCAAAGAGGTTCTCGAGAAGCTGACGCCCGAGTACGTCGCTCCGGTGGTCGCCTACCTGTGCACCGAGGAAAACCCCAACAGCGCTTCGGTTTTCGTGGTTGGTGGCGGCAAGGTGCAGCGGGTCGCGCTGTTCCAGAACCAGGGTGTCAACTACGACAAGCCGCCGACGGTCGAGGACATCGCCTCGCAGTGGGGCGAGATCACCGACCTGTCCGCTGCAAAGCAGGCCGACTTCAAGCTGGGGTAAGCGCCAGTCGGCGACTCAGGCCAGCAGCTCTGCGCGGAGCCGGTCCACCTGGTTTTTGGTGACGCCGGCGTCGCGCAGATACGCCTGCAGCGACCCGAACTCCCGATCGATGGTGCCGCGTGCGGCGTCCAGGTACTCCGGGCGTACGCCAAGGACTCCGTCGGCCAGCCTGGCCTTGGTGAACGTGACCACCTCCGGGGTCAATTCGACGTCAGGCCGTTTCTGGATCATCTCGTAGATGTGGTCGCGCAGTTGGGGTACGGCGGCGTTGCTGCGCAGGTAATCGGCGACGATGGTGTCGCGATCGACGTCGAGCACCTCCAGCACCGTGGCGATCACGAAGCCGGTGCGGTCCTTGCCCGCGAAGCAGTGCGTAAGCACCGAACGCCCGGCGGCCAGCATCGAGAAGACTTGCCGCACAGCGCGTTGCGCCCCGTTGCGGGTAGGGAACTGCCGATACTCGTCGACCATATGCCGGATGGCGGCCTGGTTGACCTCGTCGTCGGACTGGCTCGCGTCGCCCTCGAACAGGCGCCGAAACGCGGCCTCGTGCGGTGCGTCGTCGTCGGTGGGCGCATCGTCGCCGAGGTCGGGGAGGGGCAGCCGGTGGATCTCGATGCCGTCGGGAACCAGCCCCGGACCGCGCCGGGCGACTTCCTGGTTGGCGCGCAGGTCGGCGACATCGGTGATGCCCAACTCGTGCAGCGTTGCGCGTCCGGCGTCGTCGAGCCGGCTCAGCTCACCGGACCGGAACAGCCGCCCGGGCCGCAGCGCGGGCGTGCCATCGGCGACATCGCGAAAGTTCCACGCGCCCGAGAGTTCTCGCAATGCCTCAGTCATATGACCGCCGCGGCGAGCGCAGATTTTTCCTTGCCGAGCTCGGCCCGCGCGATGGTCCGCATGTGCACCTCGTCGGGGCCGTCGAAGAGCCGCATCGCCCGGTGCCAGGCATACAGGCGGGCCAGCGCGGTGTCCTCGCTGACGCCCGCGGCCCCGTGCACCTGGATGGCGCGGTCGATCACGTTGCACGCCACCTGCGGCGCGACCGCCTTGATCTGCGAGACCAGCGTGTGGGCGGCCTTGTTGCCGTGCTGGTCGATGGTCCACGCGGCCTTCTCGCAGAGCAGCCTGGCCTGGTCGATCTCGTTGCGGGACTTGGCAATCGACTCCCGCACCACGCCCTGGTCGGCCAGCGGACGGCCGAACGCCACCCGCTTGGAGGCGCGGTCGACCATGAGCGCCAGCGCCCGCTCGGAGCCGCCCAGCGCGCGCATGCAGTGGTGAATGCGGCCCGGCCCCAGCCGTGCCTGCGCGATGGCGAAGCCGCCGCCCTCCTCGCCGAGCAGGTTGGTGACGGGCACGCGGACGTTGTCGTAGATGATCTCGCAGTGTCCGGGCTGGTCCTGGAAGCCGAAGACAGAGGTCGAGCGGACCACCGTGACACCCGGCGTATCGACGGGCACCAGCACCATCGACTGCTGCTGGTGGCTGGCCGCCTCGGGGTTGGTGCGGCCCATCACGATCAGGATCTTGCAGCGGGGATCCGCGGCGCCGGAGGTCCACCACTTGCGGCCGTTGATCACGTAGTCGCCGCCGTCGCGCACGATCGAGGTCTCGATGTTGCGCGCGTCGCTGCTGGCGACCGCGGGCTCGGTCATCGAGAAGCCGCTGCGAATCTCGCCGTTCAGCAACGGCTCCAGCCATTGCTTGCGCTGCTCCTCGGTGGCGAACAGGTGCAGGGTCTCCATGTTGCCGGTGTCGGGTGCCGCGCAGTTGAGCGCCTCGGGGGCGATCTCCAGGCTCCAGCCGGTGATCTCGGCCAGCGGCGCGTATTCCAGGTTGGTCAGGCCCGACTCCGCCGGCAGGAAGAGGTTCCACAGCCCTTGCGCCCTGGCTTTGACTTTGAGCTCTTCGATGACGGGCGGGACCGTGTGGTCGTGTGGGCCGGCTTCGTCGCGGTATTTGTCGTATTCGGCCTCGGCCGGGAAGACGTACTCCGTCATGAAGTCGGACAATCGCTTGTGGTAGTCGCTGGCTTTGGCCGACATCGCGAAGTCCATGCCCGTCACGATAGGACACGTGTCGAGTCGGTGCGTTTCCGGTCGTCAGCGCGACGCTTACGCCGCGGTGAAGACCTGCCGGCGCGGGTGCAGGATGGACGGCATGAGTGAATCCCGCCCGCCGTTCCCGCCGTTCACCCGCGAAACGGCGATCCAGAAGGTGCAGGCGGCCGAGGACGCGTGGAACACCCGCGATCCCCAACGCGTCAGCCTGGCCTACACGGCCGATTCCCAGTGGCGCAATCGTGGCGAACACGTCGTGGGCCGGGACGAGATCGTCGCGTTCCTGACCCGCAAATGGCAGCGCGAGCTCGATTACTCACTACGCAAGAGCCTCTGGGACTTTCACGACAACCGCATCGCGGTGCGGTTCCAATACGAATGCCGCGACCCGTCCGGACAGTGGTACCGCGGCTACGGCAACGAGCTGTGGGAGTTCACCGAGTCCGGACTGATGGCGCGTCGCGAAGCCAGCATCAATGACGTTCCCATCGACGAATCGGAGCGCCGCTACTTCGGGCCCCGGCCGGAGTCCGAACGCGGTCGCGACATCCCGCTTTGGTAGGCGCGCCGGCGTGCGGAGGAGCCGCGCAAGCGCGTCTCGCGCAACAACGGCGTCTTGTGACCTCACAACGGCGCGGGCGCTACTGCAT
Source organism: Mycobacterium sp. NGS58 (assembly GCF_059812385.1). Lineage (NCBI taxonomy): Bacteria > Bacillati > Actinomycetota > Actinomycetes > Mycobacteriales > Mycobacteriaceae > Mycobacterium > Mycobacterium sp. NGS58. The sequence goes on from NZ_JCALCO010000009.1 coordinate 163,156, forward strand.
CTCCTCGCGGCGGCGAACCATCGACCGAAGGATCGATCGCCACCGGCCGGCGTATCCGGCCTCGGGGGGCCCGGAGCCGATCACACGTCCAGGGTGAAACCTGGTTAAGGTAGCGAAGCGCGCGGCCGAGCCAGCGCCACGCCCATCGGCAGGGACAGTACGAAACAGTACGGAAAGTAGATGTACGCGCCATGACAAATGCGCAGACGACGGTAGGAGTGGTCGCCGAGTCCGGCGCCGACGAGCGGCGGGTAGCGCTGGTGCCGAAGGCGGTCGCGTCGTTGGTGGGCAGCGGCGTCGCGGTGGTGGTCGAGTCAGGTGCCGGCGAACGGGCCCTGCTGCCCGACGCCCTCTACACCGAGGCCGGGGCCAGCATCGGGGATGCATGGGCCGCCGACGTGGTGGTCAAGGTCGCGCCGCCGACCCAGGCCGAGGTTGCCAAGCTGCACGACGGCCAGACGCTGATCGGGTTTCTCGCTCCGCGCAACGCCGAGAACTCCATCGGCGCCCTGAAGCAGGCCGGCGTGCAGGCGTTCGCACTGGAGGCCATTCCCCGGATCTCCCGGGCCCAGGCGATGGACGCACTGTCCTCGCAGGGCAACGTGGCCGGCTACAAAGCCGTGCTGCTGGCGGCGTCGGAGTCGACCCGGTTCTTCCCTATGCTGACGACCGCTGCCGGCACCGTGAAGCCCGCCACCGTGCTGGTGCTCGGCGTGGGTGTGGCCGGGTTGCAGGCGCTGGCGACGGCCAAGCGGCTGGGCGCGCGCACCACCGGTTACGACGTGCGCCCCGAGGTAGCCGACCAGGTTCGCTCGGTGGGCGCGCAGTGGCTGTCGCTCGGCGACAACGATGTGGCCGCGTCCGGTGAGGGCGGTTACGCGCGCGAGCTCACCGACGAGGAGCGGGCCCAGCAGCAGAAGGCCCTGGAAAAGGCGATCAGCGGATTCGACGTCGTGATCACCACGGCGCTGGTTCCGGGACGCCCGGCGCCGCGTCTGGTCACGGCGGCGGCGGTGGAAGCGATGAAGCCCGGCAGCGTGGTGGTGGACCTGGCCGGAGAGACCGGGGGCAACTGCGAGCTCACCGAGCCCGGCCAGACGGTGGTCAAGTATGACGTCACCATCGCGTCGCCGCTGAACCTGCCGGCGACCATGCCCGAACATGCCAGTGAGCTCTACAGCAAGAACATCACTGCCCTGCTGGACCTGCTGCTGACCGACGGCAAGCTGGCCCCCGACTTCGATGACGAAGTGATCGCGGAATCGTGTGTCACCCGGGAGGTTTCCTAGATGTACGACGAACTATTGGCCAACGTGGCGATCCTGGTGCTCTCCGGATTCGTCGGGTTCGCCGTCATTTCCAAGGTCCCCAACACGCTGCACACGCCGCTGATGTCGGGCACCAACGCCATCCACGGCATCGTGGTGCTTGGCGCCCTGGTGGTGTTCGGCTCGGTCGAGCATCCGTCGCTGGCGGTGCAGATCATCCTGTTCGTCGCGGTGGTGTTCGGGACGCTGAACGTCATCGGCGGGTTCATCGTCACCGACCGGATGCTGGGCATGTTCAAGGGCAAGAAGAAACCCCTGCCCGCAGCGAGTGAGGAGCCGGCGGCCAAATGAACTACTTGGTTATCGGCCTCTACATCATTTCCTTCGCCCTCTTCATCTACGGCCTGATGGGCCTGACCGGACCCAAGACGGCGGTGCGGGGCAACCTGATCGCCGCCGTCGGCATGGCGCTGGCCGTGGCGGCCACCCTGATCAAGATCCGCCACACCGACCAGTGGGTGCTGATCATCGCCGGCCTGGTGGTGGGCGTGGTGCTGGGCGTCCCGCCGGCCCGCTACACCAAGATGACGGCCATGCCGCAGCTGGTGGCGTTCTTCAACGGCGTCGGCGGTGGCACGGTCGCGCTGATCGCGCTCTCGGAATTCATTGAGACCAGCGGCTTTTCGGCCTTCCAGCACGGTGAGTCGCCCACCGTGCACATCGTGGTGGCGTCATTGTTCGCCGCGATCATCGGCTCGATCTCGTTCTGGGGATCGATCATCGCGTTCGGCAAGCTGCAGGAGATCATTTCCGGATCGCCGATCGGCTTCGGCAGGGCGCAACAGCCGATCAACCTGCTGCTGTTGGCCGCCGCGGTGGCCGCCGCGGTGGTAATCGGGCTGCACGCCCATCCCGGCTCTCCCGGCGGGACAGCCGGAGCATCACTGTGGTGGATGATCGGGCTGCTGGCCGCCGCGGGTGTGCTGGGCCTGATGGTGGTGCTGCCCATCGGCGGCGCCGACATGCCCGTGGTCATCTCGCTGCTGAACGCGATGACGGGGCTCTCCGCCGCGGCCGCGGGCCTGGCGCTGAACAACACCGCGATGATCGTGGCCGGCATGATCGTCGGCGCGTCCGGCTCTATCCTGACCAACCTGATGGCCAAGGCCATGAACCGGTCCATCCCGGCGATCGTCGCCGGCGGCTTCGGCGGTGGCGGCGTCGCCCCAAGCGGCGGCGACGGCGGTGACAAGACCGTCAAGGCCACCTCGGCCGCCGACGCCGCGATCCAGATGGCTTACGCCAACCAGGTGATCGTGGTGCCCGGGTACGGGCTCGCCGTCGCGCAGGCCCAGCACGCCGTCAAGGACATGGCGGCCCTGCTGGAGGACAAGGGCGTGGAGGTGAAGTACGCGATTCACCCGGTTGCGGGGCGGATGCCCGGGCACATGAACGTGTTGCTGGCCGAGGCCGAGGTCGACTACGACGCCATGAAGGACATGGACGACATCAACGACGAATTCGCCCGCACCGACGTGGCGATCGTCATCGGCGCCAACGACGTCACCAACCCGGCGGCCCGCAACGACGCGTCCAGCCCGATCTATGGGATGCCGATTCTCAACGTCGACAAGGCCAGATCGGTGATTGTGCTCAAGCGATCGATGAATTCCGGCTTCGCCGGCATCGACAACCCGCTGTTCTACGGCGAGGGCACCAGCATGCTGTTCGGCGACGCGAAGAAATCGGTGACCGAGGTCGCCGAGGAACTCAAGGCGCTGTAGCGACGCGAGACGCCAGGGCGCTGGAAGTCTAGACGGGCGGGTAGGCCGGGGGCGGGTATCCGTTGCCGTCGGTCACTCCGCGCAGACCCCAGGTGAAGTACCGCATGAAGAACTCGATCTCGTCGCTTCCGTCGTAATCCGGACTCGGATCCATCGGCCCCACCTCTCGACTCATCTCGTTCGATGAGGAGTCTAGTCGCATACGCCTGCGCGTGACACCCGGCGTCTTGCATAAACTGTCCAACCAGTTGATTGATAGCTATTCTGGCCGCACCGCCCCTGGCCTGGCCATACCGACGATAGTGAGAACAGATGCCCACCGACAGCATCACCCCGAATGGGCTAACCCGGCGCGAAGAGCTGCTGGCGGTCGCCACCAAGCTGTTTGCTGCGCGCGGCTATCACGGCACCCGGATGGACGACGTGGCCGACGTGATCGGCCTGAACAAGGCGACCGTCTATCACTACTACGCCAGCAAGTCGCTGATCCTGTTCGACATCTACCGCCAGGCCGCCGAGGGCACGCTGGCCGCCGTGCACGACGACCCGTCCTGGACGGCGCGTGAGGCCCTCTACCAGTACACGGTCCGCCTGCTCACCGGCATTGCCAGCGATCCGGAACGGGCCGCGGTGTACTTCCAGGAGCAGCCGTACATCACCGAATGGTTCACCAGCGAGCAGGTCGCCGAGGTCCGCGAGAAGGAGGCCCAGGTCTATCACCACGTGCATGGCCTGATCGATCGTGGGATTGCCAACGGCGAGTTCTACCCGTGCGACTCGCACGTGCTGGCGCTGGGCTACATCGGCATGACGCTGGGCAGCTACCGCTGGCTGCGGCCCAGCGGCCGGCGTTCGGCCAAGGAGATCGCCGCCGAGTTCAGCACCGCGCTGCTGCGCGGGCTGATCCGCGACGAGGCCATCCGCACCACGTCTCCGCTGGGGCCTTAAGTGCGCGCACCTTTCAGGTGCTTGTCGAGGAACGCGAGCTGGTCGGCCACGACGCGTTCGAAGGCGTCGTCGACGTAGATCGCGAAATGCCCCTCGGGATACAGCCTGACCTCGCCGCGGGGCGCGTTTGCCGCGTGACGCAGCGTCGCCGCCGCGGGGGCCACTGAGTCGGCCTCGCACACACAGAACAGGATCGGGCAGCTGATCTTGGGTGTGGAGCGACCCGGGCGATAGCTGAAGACCTGCAACGCGATTCGGGCGGCAACCTCGTTGCGGAATCCGGCCCGGTCGGGCACCAGCCGCAGGTAGCCCGCATACGCGTCGGGCGTGTTCATTAACGCGACCTCGCCGGGCTTGCCTGCTGTCGCAACCATCACCGGCGGCTTGCCCAGCCGGTGTGCGAGCATATCGCGGACCGCCCGCGCGGTGATGCGCGCGGTGATCAACGGGTTGGTGATGGTGCGCGCCGACGCGAGGCCGTCGGTGAAGGGACATTGGGCGACGGCCGCCGCGATGCCCGGCAGCCGGGCCGCGGTGGCGATCACGTGGCCGCCTCCGAAAGACGTGCCCCACAACACGATCCGGCCGGGGTCGACTCCCTCGATGGTGCGCGCATAGGCGACGGCCGCGGCCCAGTCGGCGAGCTGCATGTCGACGTCGAGGACCTGACGAGGCAGGCCCTCGCTGCCGCCGAAGTTGCGGTAGTCGAACACGAGGCAGGCATAGCCGGCCGCGCTGAACCGCTCGGCGTACGCGTCCAGCCGCATGCTTCGCACCGCGCCCAGGCCGTGCGCCATCACCAGCAGCGGCGCGGGTCCGCTGCCCGCGGGCCGGTAGAGCCAGGCGCTGATCATGGCGCCGCCGGACGGGAACCGAATGTCTTCGCGCTGTGTCATCAGCGATTGATTCTGCCCCGGACGATCGCGATCAGTTGGACAGGTATGCGCTTCGAAATTAATGGACTAGTGTCTAGAAAAGTTTGAGCGCTCAACGGACGGAGACTCTCATGGCGATCCGCGTCGCGCACGTCGGCACCGGGAATGTCGGAGGGTTGGCCCTCGCCGAACTCATCACCAACCCGCAGTTCGAACTGATCGGGGTGTGCGTCTCGACTCCGGAAAAGGTGGGCAGGGACGCCGGCGAGCTGTGCGGCGTCGGCCTGGACGCCGGCGTCGTCACCGGCGTCACGGCGGTCAATGACCTGGACGCGATCATCGCCGCCAAGCCCGACTGCGTCGTCTACTGCGCGATGGGTGACACCCGGCTACCCGAGGCGATGGCCGACGTGATGCGCATCCTGGCCGCCGGCATCAACGTCGTCGGGTCGTCGCCCGGGCTGCTGCAATACCCCTGGGGCGTGATGCCCGACAAATACATCGCCCGCGTGGAAGACGCTGCCAAGCAAGGCAATTCGAGCATCTTCATCAGCGGCGTCGATCCGGGGTTCGCCAACGACCTGATCCCGTTCGCGCTCGCGGGCACCTGTCAGCGCATCGAGCAGGTGCGCTGCATGGAGATTCACGACTACGCGTCTTATAACGGGACCGAGGTCATGGACTACATGGGCTTCGCACGGCCCATGGACGAGATCCCGATGCTGCTGCAGCCGGGGATCCTCAGCATCGCCTGGGGAACGGCGATCCGTCAGCTGGCGGCCGGCCTCGGCATCGAGGTCGACGAGATCACCGAGTCCTACCAGCGCGAGCCCGCACCCGAGGATTTCGACATCGCGGTCGGCCACGTGGCCAAGGGCACGGTGGCCGTGTTGCAGTTCGAGATTCGCGGCATGGTCAAGGGTCACCCCGCGATCGTCATCGAGCACGTCACCCGGTTGCGGCCCGATCTGCGCCCCGACCTGCCCCAGCCGGCCTCCGGCGACGGCTCGTACCGCGTCGAGATCACCGGTGAGCCGTCGTATGCGGTCGACATCATCCCGAGCTCCCGCAAGGGCGACCACAACCACGCGGCGATCGCGGGCGCCGCGGGCCGCGTCGTCAACGCGATTCCCGCTGTGATCGCGGCGCCTCCGGGCATCCGGACCACACTTGACTTGCCCCTGGTAACGGGCAAAGGCCTTTACGCACCAAGCACTTTGGTGACCACCTAACTCGAAAGGAGACCCACGTGGGTCGGGTAGACGGCAAGGTAGCGCTGATCAGTGGTGGAGCCGGCGGTATGGGAGCCGAAGATGCGCGCCTGCTGGTCGAGGAAGGCGCCAAGGTCGTTATCGGCGACATCCTGGACGACCAGGGCAAGGCGCTGGCCGATGAGATCGGCGACTCCGCGCGCTACGTGCACCTCGACGTCACCCAGCCGGACCAGTGGGACGCCGCCGTCGCCACCGCGGTCGGCGAATTCGGCAAGCTCAACGTGCTGGTCAACAACGCCGGGACCGTCGCGCTCGGCCCGCTCAAGAGCTTCGATCTGGCCAAGTGGCAGAAGGTGATTGACGTCAATCTGACCGGGACGTTCCTGGGCATGCGGGCGTCCGTCGAGCCGATGATCGCGGCCGGCGGTGGGTCGATCATCAACGTGTCGTCCATCGAGGGCCTGCGCGGCGCGCCCATGGTGCACCCCTACGTCGCGTCCAAGTGGGGCGTGCGCGGGCTGGCGAAGTCGGCGGCGTTGGAGCTGGCGCCGCACAACATTCGGGTGAACTCGGTGCACCCGGGGTTTATCCGCACCCCGATGACCGCGCACCTGCCCGAGGACATGGTGACGATCCCGCTCGGGCGTCCGGGCGAGGTGCGTGAGGTCGCCACCTTCGTGCTGTTCCTGGCCAGCGACGAGTCGTCGTACTCCACCGGCAGCGAGTACGTGATGGACGGCGGCCTCGTCACCGACGTGAATCACAAGGAGTTCTAGGGGCTGCGCTATAGGCGCGCGGTTTCCCTGCCCGGAGGGAATGTTCCTGTTGCCCGCCTCCGAGCGACAACAAGCTGAGGTTGCGGTCGTTCCCCGTCGCTCCCGGTCAGTCCCGGTCACCTCCGGTCATTCCCGGTCGCTCCCGCGTGACCAGCTGTCGCTCGGAGGCGGGCAACTGTGCATATGCCCCTGGTCCGCGACGGGCCAGGATATAGATGACCGGTCGACTACTATGGGTATATGCCAAGGCCAGCTAATCCGGAAGTGCGTAACCGCCTGCTGTCGGCGGGCCTCGACCTCATATATGCACGCGGGTTCGCGGCCAGTGGTGTCAAGGACATCACCGACGCGGCCGGCGTGCCGAAGGGGTCGTTCTATGCCTATTTCGCCAGCAAGGAGGCGTTCGGCGCCGCGATCCTCGACCATTACTGGGCCGATATCGAGCGGCGGCTCGTTCCGATTCTGCGGGAGCACGGGCCTGCGCAGGAGCGCATCACACGCTTCTTCCACGCGCTCGCCGACGAACACCAGGCCGGCCGATTTCTGCTCGGCTGCCTGGTCGGCAACCTCTCGCTCGAGCTCGGTGGTTCGAGCGAAACCGCGCGCGCGGAGCTCCTCCGCATTCTCGGCCGCTGGGACGCCGCGCTGGCGGCCTGTGTGCAGTCCGGCCAGCAAGCGTCCGACGGCATTCGCGAAGACCTTGATCCGGGCGAGGTCGCTGCCCAGTTGATCGAGGCGTGGGAAGGGGCGGCCCTTCGCGGCAAGGTCACCCGCAGTCGCACGCCCTACGATCGATTCGAAGCGGCCACTGTCCCCGCGCTGCTGCGCTGACCGACCAGGACCGGAATGCCGCACCGGCGCGTGTCGTTAAACAGACGACTGGTCATTTATAAATCCAAGCGCAGACGAGGAGCGCGATTGAAATGGCAACGATCACCGACCCCAATCAGCAGACATTCCCCTTGAACCACGGCAACCGTCACGTTCCGGCGCTCGGCTTCGGGACGTCACTTTCGGACAACGCTCAAACCCGCGACGCCGTCAAGGCCGCGGTCGAGGCCGGCTTCCGCCACCTCGACGCCGCCGAGCGCTACCGCAATGAAGCCGAGGTGGGTGCGGCGCTCAAAGAGCTGTTCGCCGACGGGACCGTCCGGCGGGAGGACTTGTTCGTGACCACCAAGCTGTGGAATAACAACCATCGACCCGAACGGGTCCGGCCCGCGCTACGGGCCAGCCTGAGCAGGCTCGGCCTCGACACCGTCGATCTGTATCTGGTGCACACGCCGTTCGCCTTCCAGCCCGGCGACGACCAGGATCCCCGCGACGTCCACGGAGCTGTCGTTTATGACACCGGCGTCACCCTAGAGGAAACCTGGGCCGCGATGGAAAGCCTTGTCGACGAGGGACTTACCGGCGCGATCGGCCTGTCCGACATAGACGTCGAATGCACCCGCCAGGTCGTCGAAACCGCCCGCATCATCCCGGCGGTCGTGGAGGTCGAGTCGCACCCTTACCATCCGCAGTGGGACCTGCACGAATATCTGACGGCCGAGGGCATCGTTTTACTGGCGTTCGCGTCGCTGGGGCATGCATTGGAACCTTGATTGCTCGACGACCCCCTCATCGTTTCGTTGGCCCAGCAGTTCGGGAAGACACCGGCGCAAGTGCTTTTAGCCTGGGGCATCCAGCGTGGCAGCGCGGTTCTCACCGGATCGGTCAACCCCGCCCGCATCCGCGAAAACTTCGACGTCACCACACTTCCCGAGAGTGTGATCCACGAGATAAGCGAGCGCCTGGAGACTCGAATCCGGTTCAATTCCGTTGTGGACGGCGGAGAACCGGGATTCGCCGAAGTGCCGAAGGGATAGGCGCGGTGAAGGCGATGGCCGGTGTCGACGTACCGGCACACCTGCCCACCGTGGTGTCCGGTGCCGACGGCGTCGTCCGGTGTCGCTGGGCCACCGAGACGGGCCGCGATCTGACCGCCTATCACGACCGCGAGTGGGGCAGGCCGACCCGCGACGAGGCCGAACTGTTCGAGGCGCTGGTGCTGACCTATTTCGAGAACGGCCTTTCCTGGGGGACCGTCTTCGACAAGCGGGACAACCTGCGCGCCGCGTTTCACGGGTTCGACCCGGCCGCGGTGGCCGCGATGACGGACGAGGACGTCGAGCGAATGATGGCCGATACCAGCATCATTCGCAATCGGCGAAAGATCGAGGCGACGCTGCACAACGCCCGCCTGCTGTCCGAACACTCGCTGGCGCAGCTGGCCTGGAGACACAAACCCCCCCATCACCATCGGTTGCGGAGCTGGGCCGACGGCCGGATGACCAGCCCGGAGTCCGATCATCTCGCCCGCATGTTGCGGGAGGCGGGATTTCGGCATGTCGGCCGCGTCGTCGCCCACTCGTTCATGCAGACCGTGGGAATCGAGAACGGCCATTTCGAAGCATGTTTCCGCGGTGCCGCCTCCCTCTGGCTGAAACCGCACAACATGCGGCCGGCGTGAGCGATGCGGCCCGGCGGTGCTATAACCGCGATCATGCTGCGCAGCCTGGCGAGCCTGGTCGGATCGAACCACGTCGTCACCGACCCCGACGTGCTGGCGGCGCGCAGCGTCGACTACACCGGCCGGTATCGGGGCACGGCGAGCGCGTTGGTGCGGCCGGGCTCGGCCGAGCAGGTCGCCGAGGTGCTGCGGGTCTGCCGGGACGCCGGGGCGCATGTGACGGTGCAGGGCGGCCGCACCTCGCTGGTGGCCGGCACCGTCCCCGAGCACGACGACGTGTTGCTGTCCACCGAGCGGCTGCACGCCGTCGGTGACATCGACACCGTCGAACGGCGCATCGAGACCGGCGCCGGAGCCACCCTGGGCGCGGTGCAACGGGCCGCCGCCGCAGCAGGTTTGGTGTTCGGCGTGGACCTGGCGGCCCGCGACACCGCGACCGTGGGCGGGATGGCGTCGACGAACGCCGGCGGGCTGCGCACGGTCCGCTACGGCAACATGGGCGAGCAGGTGGTCGGCGTGCAGGTGGCGCTGCCCGACGGCACGCTGCTACGACGGCACAGCCGGGTACGCCGGGACAACACCGGCTACGACCTGCCGGCGCTGTTCGTCGGTGCGGAGGGCACCCTGGGCGTAATCACCGAGCTGGACCTGCGGCTGCACGCCACGCCGGCGCACCGCGTGACGGCGATCTGCGGGTTCGCCGACCTCGACGCGCTGGTGGCGGTGAGTCGGGTGTTTCGCGACGTGGACGGCATCGCGGCCCTGGAATTGATCGACGGCCGTGGCGCCGCGCTGACCCGGGAGCACCGCGGCGTCGGCGCCCCGGTCACCGGCGAGTGGCTGCTGCTGGTGGAATTGGCCGCCGATCACGACCAGACCGAGCGGCTCGCCGAGCTGCTCGATGATGTGCCGGTGCGCGCCGATCCCGCGGTCGGCGTGGATCTTGCTGCGCAGCAACGGCTGTGGGAGGTCCGGGAATCGCTGGCGGACGTGCTCGGCGTGTACGGGCCCCCGCTGAAGTTCGACGTCTCGCTGCCGCTGGCGACGATCAGCGAATTCGAAAGACACGCAGTCGATTTGGTCCACACGCATGTCCCCGACGCGCTGCCGGTGCTGTTCGGTCACGTCGGTGAGGGCAACCTGCACCTGAATGTGTTGCGCTGCCCGGCCGACCGTGAGCGGGCGCTGTACGAGCAGATGATGGACCTCATCGCGCGATCCGGCGGCAACGTCAGCTCAGAGCACGGCGTCGGCAGCCGCAAGCGGCCCTACCTCGCGATGTCCCGCGGGCCCGCCGACATCGCGGCGATGCGCACGGTCAAAGCCGCACTGGATCCGACGGGTTATCTCAACGCCGCGGTGTTGTTCGACTAGCCACCCTTGATTCCGACCGCGTGGCGCAGCTGCGCCAGAAACTGGTCCGCGTCATCGCTTCGCACGATGTAGTGCGATATCGCAATCCGGATGACCGTCGCCGCCTTGACCGCCGCGTTGGGCCCGGGCAGGTGCCGCTGCAGGCCCTCGCGCATTTGCGGGATGACCCAGGAGAATTGGGCGATGGTGTGCTCGGGCTCGACGTCGACCATACGCACCCCGGAATACGAGTGCTGGTATTCGACGATGAACCGCAGCACGGCGTCGAGCTTGTCCACGCCCTTCAGGCCCGCGGTTGCCTTCACCAGACCGCTTTCGAAGATCTGGCGCTCGTAGGCCGAAAACGCCGACAGCAACTCCTCTTTGGATGCGAACCAGCGGTACAGCGTCGGGCGGGAGACGCCCGCCTGGGTGGCGACGTCGGACAGGCTGAGTTTGGTCTTGCCGTTGCGGCCGAGCACTTCGGCGGTGGCCGCCAGGATGCGCTGACGCGTCGAGGTGTCGTTTTCGGCGATCGTCGTCGCCCGTTGGCTCATGATGCAAACTTTTCGCGGTGTCGGCGTGTCATCGTCATTCGCTCCCACGTTAGGCCCGAGGCGGGCGCCGGCGCACCAGCACCGACTGCTGGATGGCGCCGACCGCGCCCTGCTCGTCGAACAACGTGCCGACCGTCGTCCCGATGCCGTCCGGCCCGTAGCTGGTCTCCGCCCGAATGCCGATCCAGTCGCCGTCGGGAACACGAAATACGTGCACGGCCAGATCGGTGTTGAGGAATGTCCATTTGGTGATGTCGAGCTTGCTGCCGATGCCGTTGGCGCAGTCGGCCACCGCGAACAGCCGCTCCAGCTGGGTCATGGATTCGCCGTTGACCAGGTCGACGGTCGGGCTGATCCAGGATTCGCCGGGCCCCTCGCTGAGCGGCTCGGTCAGCCACAGCCATTCGAGGCTGTGCACGTAATTGCGGTCCCAGTCCCGCGCCTTGAGGTTGCGGTCGAAAGCCTCGGCCCGCGGCCGGGGCGGCGGCTCCGCGGCGTGCGCCAGGGATTGCGTGTCCTGGTGCTGCAGCCGCCATCCGGTGGCGCGGGCGACGGGCCGCGGTGCGCCGTCGGGGCCGGGGGCCAGCATCTCGGCGCTGAGCAGTTCGATCTGCTTGCCGGGGCGTTCCAGCCGGGCGCGCACCGACAGATCACCCTCGGCCGGTACCCCGCCCAACAGGTCGATGACGACCCGGGACAGGCGCGTGTCGTCGCGCTGTTCGCACCGCTCCAGCGCCCGGACCAGCAGCGCCGACACCGGACCGCCATGCTGGATCGCCGCCGACCAGGTGCCGCGCGCCAGGTCGGTCGCCCGGAACTTCTCGCCCAACCCGGCGTCTTCGCCGACCTGGTCGATCAGCTCGTAATAGGCGTCGGTCATCGTTAACCTCTCGGGTCAGGGCAGGCCGGCGCCGGGGGTGGTCACCGTGACGGCATCCAGCCGGGAAAGCCGGGTGCCGATCAGGCGCTGAGGATATGCCTCCGTACTCGACAACAGAAACAGGGTGCGGCGCTGCGGACCGCCGAGGGCGCAGGCGATGGCCACCCGATCGCCCATGTCGATGCGGTCGGTCACGGTGCCGCCCGCCACGATCCGCTCGAACTGATGGGCCAGCGTCATGGATGCCCACACCCCGCCGTCGGCGTCCAGCGCGATGCCGTCGGGCGGCCCGTCCAGGCCTTCGGCGAAAGCGCGGCGGTCGGACAGTGCGCCGTCGTCGCCGATCGACAACGCGGTAAGCCGCCGGCCGGTGGATTCTGCGACGATCAGCGTCCCGCGATCCGGCGTGATCGCCATGCCGTTGGGGAAGTCGAGGTCTTCCGCGACGACGGTGGCGCCGTCGTCGGGGTCTAGCCGAATGATGACGCCACCCTGCAGTGCCTGGCAGCCGATGTAGGCGCGGCCCACGTCGTCGATGACCATGTCGCCGAGGGCGGCCGGCGCCAGGTCGGCGAGATCGGCGATGGTCACGACGGTTTCGCCGTCATAGCGCAGCACCTGCCGGTCCTCGGTCGAGGCGATCAGCAGTGAGCCGTCGGGCCGGAAGCCCAGGCCCGACGGCGAGTGCCCGGGCAGCGGCAGCGTGGTCAGCGACCCGCCCATGGTCGCCGTGTGGACGGCCTCGCCCAGCATGTCGGAGAACCACAACAGGCCCTCGAACCAGCGCGGGCCCTCACCGAAGCAGAATCCGTTGGCCAGCGGCTCGGGAATCATCCGTCCCCGCCTTCGGCAAATCGGTTCCCTTTACAAAACACCGAAAAAGTGTCACGCACCGCGGGTACCGGTGTCAATCTGCCGATCGGGCGAGCTCGCGCGCTTCGTACACCGTGTCGGCCCACTGCGTGAACACCGTCTCCGAAGTGGTGGTCACGATGCCCAATTACGTTGCCTAGCTGTGTGTTCCGCTGACGCAACGGTCGTGGCGGCCGTCGTCTTGTTAGCCAAGCTTTACAAATCCTACCCAAAGTGTCACGCTGAGCGCTGAGTCGCGAGCGTGAGAGGTGAAGTGGGTTGACGAAGGCGTCCGAGGCATCCGCGCAGACCGAATGGACCGTGCAGGGCCTGCTGGATCTGTTTGACGTGAAGGAAGACGGGCAAGACCGATTCACCGGTGAGACCGGCATCGTTTCGGGCGACGAACGCCAGGTGGTGGAGGGCACCCAGGTGCTCGCGCAGGCGATCGTCGCCGCGGCCAAGCGGTTCCCGGACAAGTCGGTGCGCTCGGCGCACGCGGTGTTTTCGCGCGCAGTGACCGTTGGGCCGCCCATCGAACTCGTTGTGGACGTCGTTTCCGAAGGCCGCTCCACCGCCACCGCCGTGGTCGCCGTGCACCAGAACGGCCGACGCTGCCTGAGCATCACGGTGCTGGCCGACGTCCCGACCGACGACGTGATCCGTCACCACCTGCCGCGCCCGCAGGTGGCCGCCCCGGCCGACGCGCACCACTCACCGATGCCGATGGTCGGCCGCGAGCTGCGCCTGGTCGACGTCGTCGACGTCAACAGCCCCGACGAGGTCGGCCCGCCGGAGCTCTACGCGTGGCTGCACTATGACCCGATCCCGACCCGCGACGAGCTGGCCAAGGCGCTGCTCGCGTACTTCACCGGCCATCTCGGCATCTCCACCACGATGCGGGCGCACGAAGGCATCGGCACCGCCCAGGCGCACCTGACCGTGTCGACCGCACCGATGAGCATCTCGGTTTCGTTCCACGAACCGGTGGACTGGACCGGGTGGCTGCTCTACACGCACGAGAGCACCCAGGTAGGCGCGGGCATGTCGTACGTGCGCGGCACCGTGCATTCCGAGGAAGGCGAACTGCTCGCCTCGTTCGCCCAGGAGGCGCTGATCCGTCCGCTGCGCACCAGCGACACGGCGATCGACTCGCGCGCGCGGTTCTAACGGCCATGCGGTTCACCATCACCCACCCGATGCACACTCATCCGTACAACCCGGAGCTGGTGAGTGGGGACGGCATCGGCAAGGTGGCCGCGGCCGCCGAGGCGGCCGGAATTCACGGTTTCGGTTTCACCGATCACCCGGCGCCCTCACAGCGGTGGCTGGAAGCCGGCGGACACGACGCGTTGGACCCCTTCGTCGCGCTGGGTTTCGCCGCGGCCACGACGTCCACGCTGCGGCTGATCCCCAACATCGTGGTGCTGCCGTACCGAAACCCGTTCGTGGTGGCCAAGTCCGGCGCCACCCTGGACCTGCTCTCCGGTGGGCGATTCACGCTCGCGGTGGGCGTGGGCTACCTCAAGCGCGAGTTCGCGGCCCTCGGGGTGAGCTTCGACGAGCGCGCCGAGCTGTTCGAGGAATCCCTCCAGGTGATCCGGGCCGTCTGGACCGGCGACGACATCTCCTTTGGGGGCAAGCATTTCAGCGCGCGTGGCATCACCGCGCATCCCCGGCCGGTCAGCGATCCGCATCCGCCGATCTGGATCGGCGGCAACACGTCGTCATCGCGGCAGCGGGTGGCCCAGTACGGCGACGGCTGGTGCCCGTTTCCCGCGCCCCCGCAGCTGGCCCAGACGGCCGGCACCGCCGTCATCGACTCCGTGCAGAAGCTCGCCGACGGCATCGACGACCTCCGGCGCAGATGCGATGCGGCGCAACGGGATTGGTCGGATATCGACATCACCTTCACCAACTTCGAGGGCGGCAGCCCCGCGAGCGACGACTTCAACGCCGACGCCTACCTCGAAGGCCTGGACAAGCTGGCGAGGCTGGGCGTGACCTGGGTCGGCATCCACCTGCCCGGCGACAGCATGACGCACGCGCTCGAGACCCTCGACCGGTTCCGCACCCTGGTGATCGACGCGGCCTGATGGACTTCTCGCGCGTCGAACTTTCGCCCGAGGATCAGAAATTCCTCGACGAGACCCGGGCTTTCATCGCTGAGCACGTCACCGACGAAGTTCGTCGCCGTGATCGCGAGACCGGCGAAAACTTCAGCGAGCCGGTGCATTTGGCGCTGGGCGCGGCGGGCTACCTGACGTCGGACTGGAAGCTGGAATCCGAGGGCGGATTCAATCCGGTGCGCCGGCGGATCTTCCACCTCGAGATCGGCCGTGCTCACACGCCGTGGTTCCACTGGGGCACCACGGCAACCGTCGCGCGGTTGGTGAAGCAATTCGGGGCGGCCGAACTCGCCGACGCGATACTGCCGGGCGTGCTGTCCGGGGAGATCCGGCTCTGCCTGGGCTACACCGAGCCCGAGGGCGGCTCCGACGTGGCCACCTGCAAGACGCGCGCCGTCCGGGACGGATCGGCCTGGATCATCAATGGCTCCAAGATGTTCACCTCGAACGCGCAGAACGCCAAGTACGTCTTCCTGCTGACCAACACCGATCCGCAGGGACGCAAACACAAAAACCTGACCATGTTTCTGGTGCCGCTTGACTCGCCGGGCATCGAGATCCAGGGGATCCGCACGCTCGACGGTGACCGCACCAACATCGTGTACTACAGCGACGTGCGGGTCGATGATCTCTATCGAATCGGTGAGGTCAACGGCGGCTGGACGGTGATGCGGTTCGCCCTCGATGCCGAGCATGGCATTACCGACGCCGAAGACCATGGCCTGCAGAATATTTCGATGCTGTCGGAGCACGGCCACCTGATGGCCGAGGCGGCCGATGGGGTCGCGGCGGTCCTGGCCACGCCCGATGCGACCGGGCGGCGCCCGATCGACGACGATGCTACGAAATACCGGCTCGGGCGCTGCATGGCCCGCATCGAGGCTGCCATGTCGACTCCCGGAATGTACGGGCGGGTAGGGCTCATCCAGACCATGCGGGAGGTTTCCCAGGAGTTGATGGACCTGCTCGGGACGGCATCGACACTGCCCACCGGCACAACGGGTTCCGCGGACGTCGCCGATAACGGCGGCATCGAATTCATCTTCCGGCACGGCGTGCCCGCCGGTATCTACGGCGGCACCATGGAGGTATTCCGCAACATGATCGCCCAGCACGAGCTGGGGCTCGGACGTCCTAGCTACGGTCGCTGACCGGCAGCTCGGCCGTCATCTCGACGCGCGTGTCGTCGAAGCTCAGGAATCCCTCGATGGGCAGGCTTTCCGGCGGCGGGCCGGGGTAGCTCCACGCGATGTCGGAGACGACATGGTCGGCCGAGACGAACGACCAATACGTCGCAAAGCCCTTGTAGTTGCAGTAACTCTCCGTCTCGGAGCGCCGCAGCAGGTCGGTGCGCACATGTGCGGGGTCGACGTAGAGCCGTGGGGCGAGTGCGGTCTCGAACACGATCACCGTGTCATCGGTGTCCACCAGCGTGTTGCCGTCGACACGGACGCGCAGGCGGCGTTGGGTCGGACGGCAATCGACGCGGTGGTAGGGGTTGGGCGGGTAGTGCACCAGCCTGCGCCCCTCTTCCAGCCACGTGTCGACCGCGTCCCAGGGCACCCGGACGAAACCCGGTGCCTCGGGTTCCGGCTCGCTCGGTAGGTCGCCGACCTCGTCGGCCGCGAAGGCATAGCTCAGCGGCCGGCCGCGCCGGTGCACCATCAGCGCCCGTTCGGTGTCGATCACCACGCGGCCGTCCCTGACGGCCTGCACGCGCCGGGGGTGCGGTGCGACGTAGACGACGCCGTCGGGTATCGCGGGTGAGAAGCGCCCCGCGGGATCGCTGCTGAGCGGACCACGCCCGGCCACCAAACTCATGCGTGCCTCCCGGTTGCTTGCCCTCGCTCTACCCAATCAGGTGCGGCGCCGAGTGGTGGCGGCGCGTTCGATCCGGATGTCCGCCGAACGCTTGCCCGGCGTGCCGGTGTCGGTGGTCACGCGCACCCCGACCGCCCGGCCCGTGTCGGCGTCGACGAACGCCAGCGGCGCGGATCCGTCCTGCAGGTAGGCGTCTCCCCACTGCACCAGCGACATGAACACCGGCAGAAATTCCTCCCCGGCCTCGGTCAGCCGGTACTCGTCGCGGGCGCGCTGCCCCGGCTCCTGATAGGGAACACGCGCGACGATGCCCGCCGCCTCGAGCTGCTTGAGCGCCCGCGACACAGCGGGCGCAGACGTCGCGATGCGTTCCACGAAATCCTCGAAACGCTTTGTACCAAAGAACAATTCGCGGACAACCTGAAAGGCGGTCTTGGTACTCAGCAGCTCGAGGACCTTCGACATCGAACAGCTCTCGCCGATAGACCACTGCCGCCGGTCCTGCAGCCGGTTCTCGAACTCCATCACGAGCCCCTTTGGCTAACGCTTGCGTTATTCAGCATATCGTGCTTGTATCTTACTAACGATACCGTTACTCAGGGAGTCGGAAATGTCATCGGATCAGCTTTTTCTCATCACCGGGGCGACCGGAAACACCGGTGCGCCCACCGTCGAGATGCTGCTCGACGCCGGGCGCCGGGTGCGCGCGTTCGTGCACCGCAGCGACGAGCGCTCGCAGGCGCTGGCCGAGGTGGGCGCCGAGATCGTCGAAGGTGATTTGCTCGACTTCAACGCGGTCAGCTCCGCGATGACCGGCGTCAGCGCCGCCTACTTCTGCTACCCGATCGCCCCGGGCAAACTGCTGCCCGCCACGGCCATCTTTGCCCAGGCAGCGAGCGAGGCGGGCGTGCGTGCGGTGGTCAACATGTCGCAGATCTCGGCGCGTCGCGAGGCGAAAAGCCATGCCGCACAGCAGCACTGGATCGCCGAGCGACTGCTGGACCGGTTTGCCTTCGGCACAACGCATCTGCGCCCGACGTTCTTCGCCGAGTGGCTCAAATGGCAGTGGGCGCGCAGCGGCGACGAGGGCGTGCTGCGGCTGCCGTTCGGCAATGGGCGCCACGCTCCGATCGCCGGGCGCGACCAGGCCGGCGTCATCGCCGCCATCCTGCAGAACCCGGCCCCGCACGATCGGCAGATCTATCCGTTGGTGGGCGCCGAGGAACTCGACCACTACGGCATTGCCGAGCAGATGTCGGATGCGCTCGGCATCGCGGTCCGCTACGAGCCGATCGGCATCCCCACCTTCGCCGCGGCGCTGACCGCGCAGGGCCGCCCGGACTTTTTCGTGCAGCACATCAGCAGCGTCGCGCAGGACTACCAGGACGGCATCTTCGCGGGTGAGAACAACCTGGTCGAGGTGATCAGCGGGCACCGGCCGATGACCGTCGGGGACTACGTCGGCGCCAACCGCGGCGCCTTCGACCACGACGGCATCTTCGCGGTGCGCGACCAGCGCGTAGCCAGCTGAGGCCGCACCGCCGAATCGGGGGGATGCGTGCACCCCGGCGCGCCGACAGGGTAGGAACTTACCCATGGCGGGACCGGTAGCAGGCGTCAAAGTCGTCGAACTCGGGGTCTGGGTGGCCGGACCGGCAGCCGGCGGCATCCTGGCGGACTGGGGCGCCGACGTGATCAAGATCGAGCCGCCGACCGGTGATCCGGCACGCCTGTTCGGCCGGATGCTGGGGTGCGATCTGGGCCTGAACCCGCCGTTCGAGATGGACAACCGGTCCAAGCGCAGCGTCGTGCTGGACCTCGGGACCGAGGACGGTCGCGACACCGCGTTCGAATTGCTTGCCGACGCAGACGTTTTCCTGACCAACGTTCGAGCCGGCGCGCTGCAGCGCCTTGGCCTGGACTTCGAGTCGGTATCGGCGGCCAACCCGCGTCTGGTCTACGGGCTCATCACCGGATACGGCGAAGAGGGGCCCGACGCCGACCGCGCCGCCTTCGACGTCGCCGCCTTCTGGTCCCGGGCCGGGGTGGCCCACCTGCTCACCCGCCCCGGCGACACGCCCCCGTTTCAGCGCGGCGGCATGGGCGACCACTCCGCCGGGATGACGATGGCGGCGGCCGTGTGTGCGGCCCTGCTCGCGCGCGAACAGACCGGGACGGGCCAGCTGGTGACCACCTCGCTCTACCGGCAGGGCGCCTACACCGTGAGCTTCGACCTCAACACCTATCTGATGAGCGGGCAGCCCATCGCGATCGGCCAGCGCGAAACGATGGGCAACCCGTGCATGAACAACTACGCCGCCGCCGACGGCCGGCGGTTCTGGATCGTCGGCCTGGAACCCGAGCGGCATTGGCCGGCGCTGTGCCGTGCGGTGGGCCGGCCCGAATGGCGCGACGATCCCCGGTTCGCCGACGCCCGTTCCCGCGCCGTCAACGCGGCCGAGCTGATCGCCGCGCTGGACGAGATCTTTGCGACCCGCCCGCTCGACGAGTGGGCGGAGGTGTTCGCCGGCGAACCGGACTTCTTCTGGTCACCCATCAACACCCTCGAGGACGTCGTCGCCGACGAACAGTTTCACGCCGCGGGCGGAATTGTGTATGTGCCCGACGGCGCTGACGAACAAGCCGCCGTGCCGATGGTTGCCACACCGGCGGATTTCCATGGGACGCCGTGGGCACCGCGTTCTGCGGCACCGGAACTCGGGCAGCACACCGAGGAAGTGCTTGCCGACCTCAAGGCGCGCCGCGGTTCCTGACGGGCCGCGGAAGCTTTACAAATTTCGTCGGAAGTGTCACGCTGTCCGGTGAGTCGCATCGCCCCACGCGTGAAGCGGCTCCAGCCCATGACAAGCGCTTGAGACCCGCCAGCGAACTGGCGGTGAGGAATGGATCGATGGTCGCTCCCACGTTCGACATCAGCAAGAGCAGCGCTGCGCAGGCTACCCGCGCAAGCGGCAAGGGTCTGCGTTACCGGCTCGACGTCGTCGCGGCGAGCGCCGTCGATGTCGTGCAGTCGGCCGGCGGCTGGCTCTACGACAGGGCCATGGCCGGTTGGGAAGTGACCGTGCTGCTCCCGCGGGGCTGCGACACCCGGTCGCTGCGCATCCTGGGGGTGCGGGCGGCGGACCTCGAGCCTGAGCTCGCCGGGCTGGGGACGGGCTCGACGAGCCTGGCCGTCAGCGCGCAGGCATTCGCCGCCGACGCCCGGGTGCGTGACGCGGTGCTCGAGTCGCTGGACAACCGGCTGATCGAGGTCGCCCTATGGGGTGAGGGTTGGCCCCTGGGCGTGAACCGTGCGACGACCCGGGCGCAGCATCTACTCAGCGGCGCGGCCCGCATGTTCAAGGGCTATGCCCTTGCGGCGGCCGGCATTCCGGGCGCGACGGTCGATGCCACCGAGACGCTGCTGTGCGACGTGGGGTTGGGGGCCGACTCAGAGCTGATCCGGCTCGACTAGGGCCATGAAGAAGTACTTCGGACACACGCTTCTCTACTTGCACGAGACGATCTCGCTGGGATCCGGGCGAAGCGACCGCTTCAGCGAGATCTTCACCGACACCTATCAACCCATGATGGAGCAACTGGGCGCCCGGCTGTTCGCGGTCTGGGAATCCACGCCGTACAACGGCCACTGGCCGCAGGTGACGGTCATCTGGGAGGTCGACGGCTTCGCCGATTACGCCAGGATCGGCGCCGCGCAGGCCCGCGGAGGCAGCCACGAGGCCGCGTCCGGCAAGTGGGCCGCGTTCCTGGCTGACATCGGGGCCTCTGGGGAGGGTCGCATCATGTACCCCGGGCCCAGTAACAAGACGATCGCCCAACTGCGCGAGGCCAATTTCACTGCGCCGCTGGTGATTCAAGAGATCATGCAGACCAAACCGGGACGCCAGGACGATTACATCCGCGAACTGGAGCGGCTCTACGTTCCGTGGTCGGAACGGACCGGTAAGCGCTGGCTCGGTTCGTTCACCACGACCTTCCGCTACAACGAAGTCATCCATTATTGGGCGCTGGACGGCGGCTGGGACTGCTTCGCCGAGCACTACCCGTCCTGGAAGGAGAGCCCGCCGGCCGAGATCGTCACCTGGATGAGCGTGGCGCCCGCGTTGCGGGACGGCTGGGAGGATTCGATTCTGCAGGCGCTCCCGCCGTCGCCGCTGCAGTGACGGGACGACACAACGCCGTGACCACCGACGACTTCCGCTACGACCCGTTCGACGCGGCGGTGATGGCAAACCCGTTGCCGTACTACAAGATCCTGCGTGACCACCACCCGCTCTACTACATGCCGCAGTGGGACACATTCGCGCTGTCACGCTTCGAGGACATCTGGACGGTGCTGGAAGTCAACGACGGCACCTTCGTGGCCTCGGAAGGCACGCTGCCACCGGCATCGGTTCTGGCACAACACAACAGCGGGCCGGTCGCCGACCCGCCTCTGCACCCGCTGCCGTTTCACGCCATGTTCGACGCGGATCTCTACGGCGAGATCCGGCGCACCCACTCTCGCCCGTTCCGGCCACGGTCCGTCACGGACCTGGAAGGCCGAATCCGCGCGCTGGCCAACGAACGCCTCGACGCCCTGCTGCCGGGTGGTTCGTTCGACCTGACCCAGGACTACGGCGGCATCGTGGTCGCCGCCATCGTCTGCGAACTATGCGGTATCCCCACCGATCTCGCGCCCGAGGTCCTCGCCACCGTCAACGCAGGCAGCCTGGCGCAGCCCGGTGAAGGCGTGGACACCGGGCAGGCGCGGCCCAACTATTTCGAGTACCTGCTGCCGGCGGTTGCGCGCCGGCGCGCCGACGCATCCGGGGCGCCACTCGACGTGATCGATGGACTGCTGGGCTATCACCTGCCCGACGGCAGCACGCTGGACGACATGGAAGTCGCGACCCAGATGCTGTGCATCTTCATCGGGGGGACCGAAACGGTCCCCAAGATCGTCGCTCACGGCCTCTGGGAGCTTAGCCGACGCCCACAGCAGCTCGCCGCCGTGCGCGCCGAACTGGAGAACAACGTGCTCGTCGCGCGCGACGAGATGATCCGATTCTGCGCGCCGGCACAATGGTTCGCGCGAACGGTGCGCAAGCCCTTCGAGATTCACGGCGAAACGTTGAATCCGGGTCAGCGCGTCATCACCCTGCTCGCATCGGCCAATCGCGACGAGCGCGAATTCCCCGAGCCGGACGAATTCATCTGGGATCGGCCCATCCGGCGCTCCCTGGCGTTCGGCCGTGGCCAGCACTTCTGCATCGGATATCACCTGGCCCGGCTGGAAGTGGCTGTGCTGGTGGCCGAATGGCTTCGCCGGGTGCCCGACTACGCGATTGAGGCCGATGCCGCCACCCGGCTGCCGTCCAGTTTCCAATGGGGCTGGAACAAGATTCCGGTGGAGGTCTGACGTGTGGTCCTACCGGATCGTCGCCCCGTATCTGTTCGAGCGCACCACAATCGACGACAGGACTTCCGAGTGCCTGGCCGACGGCCAGGTGCTGTTGCGGTTTTCGGCCGCGGGTGTGTGCGGCAGCGATCTGCCGGCCTTTCGCGGCGCCAAGGGCCGGATCCCGGGTGACGATGGCCGCAGCGGTCCCGAGAAAGACGGCTTTCCCATCCACGAGGTCGCCGGCGAGGTGATCGCCAGCCGGCATCCCGCACACCGTCCCGGAGATCGCGTGGTGGGCTGGGCCTCCGGGTTCGACGGGATGATGGAACGCGTTGTCAGCGACGGCGACGGACTGGCGCCCTACGATCCGGCGCTGACCCCCGCTCAGGCGGTGGGGTTGCAACCGCTGGCCTGCGTCCTCTACGCCTGCGAGCAACTCGGCGAGCTGGCCGGCCGCCACGTCGCGATCATCGGCCAGGGGTCCATCGGCCTGTTGTTCTCCTACGTCGCCAAGGCGGCGGGCGCTCGACGTGTCACCGGGATCGACCCCATCGATCGCCGCGACGTGGCAAGGGCTTTCGGCGTCGACGATCCCGTGCGCGCCACCAGCGACCGCTGGGCGAGTCAACTCGCGGCCGCGGACCGCGCGGACGTTGTCATCGAGGCCGTCGGCCACCAAGTCGCCACCCTGAACCACGCCATCGCCGCCGCCGCCCCCGGCGGCACCGTCTTCTATTTCGGTGTGGCCGACGACGAGATGTATCCGATCAGCATGCGGGCGATGCTGCGCAACAACCTGACTCTGAAATCCGGTGTGACGCTGGACCGGCGGCGGATGCTGGAGCTCGCCGGCAAGTTCGCCGCCGAGCACCCATGGCTGCTCGGCGCCTACCTCACCCACACCTTCGGCATCGACGAGGTGCAGGACGCCTTCGAGCTGGCGTGCCGAC
Source organism: Mycobacterium sp. NGS58 (assembly GCF_059812385.1). NCBI lineage: Bacteria > Bacillati > Actinomycetota > Actinomycetes > Mycobacteriales > Mycobacteriaceae > Mycobacterium > Mycobacterium sp. NGS58. Next base: position 186,479 of record NZ_JCALCO010000009.1, read on the forward strand.
CGGTCGCCGACCGCATCAAGATCGCCATCGCCGGATGAGCCGAGCATGACGTCGCCGAGTAACCTGCAGCTGGCGCTGAGCCGCAAGGCCCCGGTATTCGGCGGCTGGATCACCGGTCCGACGGCGCTGGGGCCGGAGGAATTCACCCGCGCCGGTTACGATTACATCGGTTTCGATGCGCAACACGGCTATCTCGACGACGCCGACATCGCCGGCATCTTGCGCCGCATCGAGCACGTGCCCGTCGCCACGTTGGTGCGCCTGCCCAACGCCGACGCGTCGCCGATCGGGCGGGTGCTCGACGCGGGTGCCGACGCCGTCGTCATCGCGATGATCGAGTCGGCAGACCAGGCTGCAGAGGCGGTGGCCGCCACCCGCTACCCGCCAAGGGGCGTCCGCAGCTTCGGTCCGCTGCGCGCCAGCCTGGGGCACGATCCCGCCGTCCACGAGTCACGGGTCGGCGTGTTCGCGTTGATCGAGACCGCGGCCGCGCTTGCCGGCATCCACCAGATCTGCGCCGTCGAGGGCCTGACCGGAATCTACGTCGGCCCAGCCGATCTGGCCATTTCGCTGAGCGTAGGCGTGGTCGGCGCCACCCGGCATCCGGATGTGCTCGACGCGATCGTGCGCATCCATCGGGCGGCGTCGGACGCGGGCCTGATCACCGGCATTCATGCCGGAGACGGCAAGACGGGTCATGCCATGGCACAGCTGGGATTCCGCATGATCACCCTGGCGGCCGAGTCGCAGGCGCTGCGACGAGGCGCCGCGGAGCACCTGCGCGAGGCCACGCAGTGACAAACGACGACCACGCAAGGATCCGTGAGCTGCTGGCCGGCTACGCTCTGGCACTCGACGTCGGTGACGTCGACGAATGCGCCCGGCTGTTCGCACCCGACGGCGAATTCCTGGTCTACGGCAAGACCTTTGCCGGTCGCGACGCCATCGCGGGGATGTTCCGAGCGGCCGCCCGCGGCCTGCACCTGACCGGCAGCGCGCGGATCGAAGTGCAGGGGGAGCGCGCCACGGCGAGATCGCAGGTGCTGTTCGTCCGCGCGGGCGAGCCGCAACTGCGGCCCGCGATCTACGACGACGAGCTGATACGCATCGGCGGGCAGTGGTTCTTTGCGCGGCGCCGCTGCCGCTTCGTCACCACCGCCGGACTGGCCGACAACCCTGAGGTGAGCCCAGCATGAACCAACGCGTCGCACTGGTAACCGGCGCCGCTGGCGGACAAGGCTGGTCGATCGCCAAACGCCTGCGCGACAACGGGTTTTCGGTGGCCGCATGCGACCTGCGTATCGACCAACTGCTCACCGCCGTCGGCGAAGTGGACGACGACCGCCTGGTCGCCCTCGAGCTCGACGTCACCTCACCGGAGCAATGGGCCGCGGTGGTCGCCGAGGTCGTCGGTCGCTTCGGGTCGCTGAGCACGCTGGTCAACTGCGCCGGCGTGCTGCACCGCGCGTCGCTGACCGAGGAGACACCCGACGGCTTCGAAACCGCGTGGCGGGTCAACTGTCTGGGCCCGTTCCTCGGAATGCGCGCGGCGCTGGAACACCTACGGAAGGCCCCCAACGCGTCGATCGTCAATATCTGCAGCACCGGCGCGATCCGTCCGTTCCCGCAACACAGCGCGTACGGGTCATCGAAGTGGGCGCTGCGCGGCCTCACCCAGACCGTCGCGGCCGAACTCGCCCCCTCCGGCGTCCGGGTCAATGCCGTCTTCCCCGGGCCGATCGCCACGTCGATGCTCGACGAGGCCACCCAGGCGCGCCTGGCCGCCGCGTCGGTGTTCGGACGGATAGGCGAGGCCGGTGAAGTCGCCGGCGCGGTGGCCTTCCTGGTATCTGACGAGGCATCGTTCATCACCGGCTCCGAGCTCGTCATCGACGGTGGACAATGCCTGCAGATCCGATGAGCGTCGGCATCATCGGTGCCGGGCCCGGCGGCCTGGCGGCCTTCGTCGCCAAGATCGATCGATGGATGGCCGGCACGGTCTGGACCACCCAGTGCAGCAACTACTTTCGCGCCCCCAACGGACGCGTGGTCACCCAGTGGCCGCGCAGCGCACGCACCTTCTGGGGCATGACGCGCAGGTTCAGGCCGGCGCACTTCCGCTTCACTGCGCCCGCGTCGGCAGCGGCCGAGGCGGTCACCGCCGCGGAGCGTGGTGTGCGGTGACAGAGCTGGACGGCGCCGATCGGCTGGACCCGGCATTGCGTGACGTCGCTACGACGAGAACCGAGTTTTCGCAGGCGGCAATACAACTCATCCGCGAACCGTTCAACGAACGCCGCCGGCTGAGTGCCGAGCAGACCGATGCGCACGGAGTCCGCATCGTCGAGGACCGGGTGCCCACGGAATCTGGCGGTGTCAACGTGCGCATCTATCGCGGCGGGCCGCAGGACCGGGCGCCGGGCGTGGTGTATTGCCACGCCGGCGGTTTCGCGCTGGGCAACCTGGACACCGATCACCTTCAGTGCGTTGAGCTTGCGCGACGCGGCCGCTGCACGGTGGTCTCGGTGGACTATCGGCTCGCGCCCGAACACCCATTCCCCGCGGGCCTCGATGACGCGAGCGCCGTGCTGCGGTGGGTGGCCGCGAATGCGGGAGATCTGGGAATGGATCCGGGACGCCTGGCCGTCGCGGGCAGCAGCGCCGGCGGCGCCCTGGCCGCATGTCTGGCGCAGGGGGCCGCCGATGGGGCGCTGCCGCCGGTGGCGTTCCAGTTGCTGCACCAACCCGTGCTCGACGATCGGGTCACCGCGTCGAAGGCGGAGTTCCGCACCAGTCCGGCATTCGACGGCGAGGCCGCCGAACTGATGTGGCGCCACTACCTGGGACCAGCCGGCCCGTCGGAGAATGCGGTGCCCGCGCGACGGGACGACATGGCCGGGCTGCCACCGGCTTTGATCACCTGCGCCGAGATCGACCCGTTCCGCGACGAGGCGATCGACTACGCACTGCAGTTACTGCGCGCGCGGGTCTCGGCCGAACTGCACGTTTTCGCGCGCGCCTGCCACGGGTTCGATTCGCTGCTGCCCGATTGGGTGGGCTCGCAACGATTGTTCGCGCTGCAGGGCGACGCCTTAGCGAGCGCGTTGCACAATGACTAGCGGTCGAACCTGATCAGTTGTCGCACGGCGGTACCGTCGGCCAGGTTGTCCATCGCCTCGTTGATGTTCTCCAACGGAATCGTTGACGACACAAGCGATTCCACCGGCAACCGGCCCGACCGCCACAGCTCGACAAACCGGGGAATATCCCGGCTGGGCACCGCCGAACCCAGGTAACTGCCGATCAACGAACGGCCCTCGGCCACAAAACCCAACGGGGACAAGCTGATTCGTGCGGTCGGCGGCGGCAGACCCACGGTGATGGTGCGCCCGCCGGGGGCCGTCATGCCGATCGAGGTCTCCAGCGCGGCCGGATGACCGACGGCCTCGACCACCACCGCGGCCTTCACCCCGGCATCGGCGGCTTGCTGCGGCGTGTAGGTGTCGTGCGCCCCCAGGGCGCGGGCGGCGGCCAGCTTCTCCGGTAACCGATCGACCGCGACGACGTGGACGTCGTCGTAGGTCAACGCGGTGAGCAGCGCTGCCATCCCCACACCCCCCAGCCCGACCACCGCGACCGTTTGACCTGGCCGCGGATGACCCGCGTTGAGCACCGCGCCACCACCGGTGAGCACCGCGCAACCCAGCAGCGCGGCGACGTCGGCCGGCACTTCGCCGGGCACCGCGACGGCGCTGGCCCGATTGACGACCGCGTGCGTCGCGAAACCTGAGACACCGAGATGGTGATACACCGGGTGCCCGGCGCGGCTGAGCCGAATGTCGCCGCCGAGCAGGGTGCCGGCGCCGTTCGCCGCGCTGCCGGGCTCACACGGCGTCAGGCCCTCGGTTGCGCACGCCACGCAATGACCGCAGCGTGGCAGGAAAACCAGCACCACCCGCTGGCCGACGGACAGGTCGTCGACGCCGTCGCCGACTCGCTCGACGATCCCGGCGGCCTCGTGGCCCAGGAGCATCGGCACCGGCCGCACCCGGTTGCCGTCGACCACCGACAGGTCGGAGTGGCAGATGCCGGCAGCCTCGACGCGGACCAGCAGCTCGTCGCGGCCCGGGGGCGCGAGGTCGAGTTCGGCGACGGTGATCGGCCGCGACTGCGCGTAGGGCCGGGGTGACCCGATGTGCTCCAGTATCGCGCCCCGAATTCCAGACATGTAGGAATACAACCATGGCGTCGGCTTCCCTAGTTCCGCCCGCACCGGACGGTCTGACCAGCAACGACTTTCCGGTGCTGTGGCCGGTGGGAACCCGGTGGGCCGACAACGACATGTTCGGCCACCTCAACAACGCGGTGTACTACCAGCTGTTCGACACCGCGATCAACGCCTGGATCAACACCACCACCGGGTTGGACCCGATCACCACGCCAGCACTGGGGATCGTCGCCGAATCAGGCTGCCGCTACTTCTCCGAACTGCAGTTCCCGCAGAACCTCGCGGTGGGTCTTGCCGTCACGCGGCTGGGCCGCAGCAGCGTCACCTATCGGCTGGGGATGTTTCGGGCCGCCGCGAACGAGCCCGGCGAAGACAACGCGCAACCCATCACCGCGCTGGGGCACTGGGTGCACGTTTACGTCGACCGGGTCACCCGCAGATCCGTCCCGATCCCCGACGCGGTCCGCGCGCTGCTCGCGACTGCCACCGTCGACCAATAACCGCCCGGCATCAGGGCTTTCGCCGTCACTTAGCCCTCGCCGGCGCCGCAAGGTGGGCGCCGCGGCCCCGGCTATGCTTCGCGCATGCCAGTCATGAGCAAGACCGTCGAGGTGGACGCCGACGCCGCGTTGATCATGAAAATCGTCGGCGACTTCGAGGCCTACCCGCAGTGGAACGAGGAGATCAAGGGCCTCTGGGTGCTTGCCCGCTACGACGACGGGCGCCCCAGCCAGCTGCGGCTCGACACCGATTACCAGGGCATGCAGAGCATGTTCATCCAGGCCGTGTACTACCCCGGGGAGAACCAGATCCAGACCGTCCTGCAGCAGGGCGACCTCTTCACCAAGCAGGAGCAGTTGTTCAGCGTGGTGTCGATGGGGGCGTCGAGCCTGCTGACGGTGGACCTGGACGTCGAAACGTCGATGCCGGTGCCGGCACCGATGGTGAAGCAACTCCTCAACAATGTGCTCGACCATCTGGCCGAAAGCCTGAAGCAGCGCGCCGAGCAACTGGCGGCGAGCTAGTCGAAGATCCCCGTGCGGTCGCGCATCTCGGCCAGGCGGGTCGCGGCGTCGGTGAACTGCCACACGGTGTGCTCGATCACCGCGGCGGTGTCGTGCCGGCGCAGCGCGGCGATCAACTTACGGTGGTTGTCGACGGCGGCCTGTCCCCAATGCGGGTCGGCGGCATACGCCAGCACCGGCATATAACGCGCGGCGTTGAGCAGGAACCAGGCCAGTTTGATGCGCCCACTCGCCTGGTTGAAGACTCGGTGGAACGCGAACTCGATGCCCGCGATGGTCTCGGCATCGCCGGACCCGACGGCCGCGGCCAGCGAGTCGTTGATCCGGTCCAGCTCATCGATCTCGGCCCCGGTGATGTGGTCCGTGGCCGCGGCCGCCAGCTCGCGCGCGATCGACGCCTGCAACCAGAAGATGTCCTCGATGTCCTGCCGGGTCAGGGGCAGCACGACGTGGCCGCGGTGCGGTTCGAGCTGCACCATGCCCTCGCCACGCAACTTCAGCAGGGCTTCACGCACCGGGGTGACGCTGACTCCGAGCTCGGCGGCGGTCTCGTCGAGGCGGATGAACGTCCCCGGGCGCAGCGTGCCGGACATGATCGCAGCCCGCAGATGGCCTGCCACCGCGTCGGACAATTGCGCCCGGCGCAGCGGCCGCCGACTCCTCGGCTGCATTGACATCGGTGCGTTCACGGGACTGCCAGGGCTTTCGTGGGCTTGGCCGGACGGGGTTGAAGTTTTGACGGGTGTTAACGCGGACTTGTCAGTAGACCGTCAACGCCATAGTGTGACCCACACAACACCAAGTTTTATCAAATATCAACCTGGCGCAAGCGGTGCGCGAGTGAAGGGGAGTGCTTAGTTTGACCGCGCAATTGGCGAACCATCCGACGCAGGCGGACGAGCAGCCGTACCTGGCCCGGCGGCAGAACTGGGTGAACCAGCTGGAACGCCACGCGCTGATGCAGCCGAACGCGACGGCGCTGCGGTTCCTGGGCAAGAGCGTGACGTGGGGCGACCTGCGCACCCGGGTGGCGGCGCTCGCCGATGCGTTGAGCCGCCGCGGGGTCGGCTTCGGTGACCGGGTCATGATCCTGATGCTCAACCGCACCGAGTTCGTCGAGTCGGTGCTGGCTGCCAACATGCTCGGCGCCATCGCGGTCCCGCTGAATTTCCGGCTTACGCCGGCCGAAATCGCGTTCCTGGTACAGGACTGCGAAGCGCGCGTGATCATCACCGAACCCGTGCTGGCCTCGGTAGCCGCCGGCGTTCGCGACATCGAGTCGTTGCTGAGCACCATCGTGGTGGCCGGCGCTCCGACCGACGACAGCGTGCTGGGTTACGAGGACCTGATCAACGAGTCCGGACAAGAGCACAGGCCCGTCGACATCCCGAACGATTCGCCGGCGCTGATCATGTACACCTCGGGCACGACCGGGCGGCCCAAGGGCGCCGTGCTGACCCACGCCAACCTGACCGGCCAGACGATGACCGGTCTGTACACGAATGGAGCCGACATCAACAGCGACGTCGGGTTCATCGGTGTGCCCTTCTTCCACATCGCCGGCATCGGCAGCATGCTGACCGGGGTGCTGCTCGGCATCCCGACGGTGATCTACCCGCTCGGCGCGTTCGAGCCCGGGCAGCTGCTCGACGTGCTCGCCGCGGAGAAGGTCACCGGCATCTTCCTGGTGCCCGCCCAGTGGCAGGCGGTCTGCGCCGAACAGCAGGCCCGCCCCCGCGATTTGAAGTTGCGGGTGATGTCGTGGGGCGCCGCGCCGGCTCCCGACGCGCTGCTGCGGGAGATGTCGGAGACGTTTCCCGGCGCTCAGATACTGGCCGCGTTCGGCCAGACGGAGATGTCGCCCGTCACGTGCATGTTGTTGGGCGAGGACGCCATTCGTAAACGCGGCTCGGTCGGCAAGGTGATCCCCACCGTGGCAGCTCGCGTCGTCGACGAAAACATGAACGACGTGCCGATCGGTGAAGTCGGCGAAATCGTCTACCGCGCACCAACTTTGATGAGCGGCTACTGGAACAATCCGGAGGCCACGGCGGAAGCGTTCGCCGGCGGCTGGTTTCACTCCGGGGACCTCGTCCGCATGGACGAGGAAGGCTACGTCTGGGTCGTCGACCGCAAGAAGGACATGATCATCTCCGGTGGCGAGAACATCTACTGCGCCGAGGTGGAGAACGTCCTCGCCAGCCACCCCGCCATCGTCGAAGTCGCCGTGATCGGCCGGGCCCACGAAAAGTGGGGTGAGGTGCCCATCGCGGTGGCCGCTGTCACGGACGACAATTTGCGGCTCGATCAGCTCGACGAATTTCTGACCGAGCGGCTGGCGCGATACAAGCACCCCAAGGCACTCGAGATCGTCGATGCCCTGCCGCGCAACCCGGCCGGGAAGGTGCTCAAAACTGAACTGCGGGTGCGATACGGAGTGGGACAAATCGGCTAAATCCATTCTCGGGCAAGAGGTTCTAGGAGTAGAGAGGAAAGTTGACGGGAGCTGTAACGTTTGCCAGCTGTTGGCGAAGGGTTAATTGTGCGGATGCGGTTCACACGTGCTTGGCCATCGGGTACATTCCTGTGGTCTCCGTTACTACTTGCCAGTAGGGAGCCGATGGTCACAGGCATCAAGCCGGGGCGAGTTGGGGACGACCCCAGCTACATAGCGGTGAGGGGGCGAGGCGTGCTACACGATCCGCCGCGACGCCAGGGAGCGCGCGGTGACGGCCGGAGGGGGGAGCGGTGACTTCAACGTCGACAAATCGGCAAGGCCCCTACCTGGTCAGCTACGTGCGCGACCAAGCGCGGACACCCTTGACGCTCGTCGGGGGATTCTTCCGGATGTGCGTCTTGACCGGGAAAGCGCTGTTCCGTCGGCCGTTCCAGGTGCGCGAATTCATCCTGCAGTGCTGGTTCATCATGCGGGTCGCATTCCTGCCGACCGTCTTCGTCTCGATCCCCTTGACCGTGCTGCTGATCTTCACGCTCAACGTGCTGCTCGCTCAGTTCGGAGCCGCTGACCTGTCCGGTGCCGGCGCGGCAATCGGCGCCGTCACCCAGCTCGGCCCGCTGACCACGGTGCTGGTGGTCGCGGGTGCCGGCTCGACGGCGATATGCGCGGACCTCGGTGCTCGCACCATCCGCGAGGAGATCGACGCGATGGAGGTGCTCGGCATCGACCCGATCCACCGCCTGGTGGTGCCCCGGGTACTCGCCGCGACCCTGGTCGCTACGTTGCTCAACGGCCTGGTGATCACGGTCGGCCTGGTCGGTGGCTACCTGTTCGGCGTCTACCTGCAGAACGTGTCCGGCGGTGCGTACCTGGCCACCCTGACCACCATCACCGGCCTGCCCGAGGTCGTCATCGCGACGGTCAAAGCCGCCGTGTTCGGCCTCATCGCCGGCCTGGTCGGCTGCTATCGCGGCCTGACCGTCAGCGGCGGCTCCAAGGGCCTGGGCACAGCGGTCAACGAGACAGTCGTGCTCTGCGTCGTCGCGCTCTACGCCGTGAACGTGGTGCTCACGACGATCGGCGTGCGGTTCGGGACGGGGCACTGACATGTCGACTTCCGCCGTCCTTCGCTCCCGCTTCCCGCGGGCGGCAGAGAACCTCAACCGCTACGGCCTCGCCGCGGCCCGCGGCCTCGACGACATCGGTCAGATGGCGTGGTTCGGCGCGACCGCGGTCGGCAGCATTCCGCACGCGCTGCGCAACTACCGCAAAGAGACCCTGCGGCTCATCGCCCAGATCGGCATGGGCACCGGAGCGATGGCGGTCATCGGTGGCACCGTCGCCATCGTCGGCTTCGTCACGCTGTCCGGTAGCTCGCTGGTCGCCATCCAGGGCTTCGCCTCGCTCGGCAACATCGGCGTCGAGGCGTTCACCGGGTTCTTCGCCGCGCTGATCAACGTGCGCATCGCCGCGCCCGTCGTCACCGGCATCGCCATGGCCGCCACGGTCGGTGCCGGCGCGACGGCGGAGCTCGGCGCCATGCGCATCAGCGAGGAGGTCGACGCCCTGGAAGTGATGGGCATCAAGTCGATTTCGTTCCTGGCGTCCACCCGCATCATGGCCGGATTGGTCGTGATCATCCCGATCTATTCCATGGCGATCATCATGACGTTCCTGTCCCCTCAGATCACCACGACGGTGATCTACGGGCAGTCGAACGGCACCTACGAGCACTACTTCAGGACGTTCCTGCGGCCCGAGGACGTGTTCTGGTCGTTCGTAGAAGCGATCATCATCACCGCGGTCGTGATGATCACCCACTGCTTCTACGGCTACAACGCCGGCGGTGGTCCGGTCGGTGTGGGTGAGGCCGTCGGTCGATCAATGCGCTTCTCCTTGGTGTCGGTACAGGTTGTCGTCTTGTCCGCCGCGTTGGCGCTGTATGGCGTCAACCCGAACTTCGCACTCACGGTGTAACCGCCATGGCCCGACCGATTCAGACCAATTCACCGCGGACTCCGCCGTACAAGCTGGCCGGCGTGGCGCTCCTGGTCGTCTTCGCGCTGGCGCTGGCCCTTGTGTATGGCCAGTTCCGAGGTTCCTTCACCCCCAAGACGCAGCTGACGATGTTGGCGTCGCGGGCCGGGTTGGTGATGGATCCGGGTTCGAAGGTGACTTACAACGGGGTGGAGATCGGCCGGGTGGGGTCGATTTCGGAGACGGTGCATGACGGCAAGCCGGCGGCGAAGTTCGCCCTCGAGGTGTATCCGCGGTATTTGAAGCTGATCCCGTCGAATGTCAATGCCGATATCAAGGCGACGACGGTGTTCGGCGGCAAGTATGTGTCGTTGACGACGCCGGCCAACCCGTC